>DASYSN010000178.1:0-11416 GCA_036003305.1 Thermoanaerobaculia bacterium | reverse complement strand
TCGAGGTCCGTCCCTTTCACGCCGATCGCGATCGCGTAAATGGGGACGGCGGAGCGGCGCGCGTACTCGAGCGCCTGGTCGAACGTGTACTTCGAGGTCGTGTCGCGGCCGTCGGTGATCACCACGAGCACCTTCTGGCCTTTCACTCCGAGGAAGTTGTAGAGCGAATAGACGATCGCGTCATAGAGAGCGGTCGACTCCTCGGCGCGCAGCTTCGCGAGCGCGGCCTGGAGGTCGTCCAGGCTCGACGACCACGGCTGAACGACCTGCGGCTGCGTGTCGAACGACACGAGAAATGCCTTGTCGCCCGGCTTCAGCACGTTCTTGAAGAATTCAGACCCTGACGTCCGCGCCGCGGCCATGCGCGGCAGCATCGACGCGGATGTGTCGATCGCCACTCCGAGCGAGAGCGGCAGGTTCTTCACGTGCTCGAACTTCGCGAGCTTGACCGCCTTCCCTTCGTCGAGGATCCGGAACGCCGACGCGTCGAGCGTCGTGAGGGGCCGCCCGGACGCGAGCACAGTCGTCGGCAGCTCGACGAGGTGCACGTTCACCTCTTCGAGCTGAGGCGGTGCATTCACGATGACCTCGTCCGCGGACGTGGAGCCGTCGTCGAGCGTGGCGACGGCGCGGATGGCGCCGATGTGATCGGGAGACCCGACGTCCACCGTCTGCACGTACGGAGGGTCGTGCAGCGTGGCGACTTTGGTCTCGTTCCAGAAAAGGTCGAGTCCCTGGAGTGCATGCCCCTTCGGTACGCGCAGGTCGAGCGAGACCCGCGTCCGTCCCGCGAGGTGCGGCGCTACGCGCGGGGAGATGATGCGGACGCGAAACGGATCGGTGCCGGTGTTCACGAAGATCTCGTCGCCGCCCACCGGCTTCTCCTGCGCGTCGATCGCCACGACTCGGATGCGATGCGTCTGCGGGACTTCGCCGAGGTCGAGGTCGAGCGAGTAAGGAGGCGAGCGGCGAGTGGCGATCTTCCGGCCGTCGAGCCAGAACTCGACGCCCTTCGGCGCGTCGCCCCTTCCATCGTCCACGATGAGCGTGTCGATCGTCTGCACGCCGCTGAGGAGGTCCTCGGGGAGCGGGACGATACGGATGGTCTGTGTGGCGCCGGCAATCCTGCCAGCGTCCTGCTTCGCCGGCAGGATTGCCGCTGCCACACCGGGCACCTCGATGTCTTGCTCGATGATCGCTTCTGCCGCCGATTGCCGGTCGGCGACCTTGATCCTCGCTGTGTAGCTTCCCGGACGGAGCACCCGATCGATGACGACCGGAAGCGAATCGCGGCCGCCCTCGACAGGGAAGTCGAAGCGGTAGCGGAACGTCTCCCACATCCGTCCGTCGCGCGTCAGTTCGCCGACCAGGTCGAGAGCGTAGATCTTGTCCGCCTGCACCGCGGAGCGGGGGATCTCGATCGTCCACTGCACGTCGGTCTTCCCGTTCTCCGCGCCGGCATACGCGACGCTCACGTGAGGCACGATCTTCGGCGCCTTCGGATTCGCGATGACGACGCTGTGGGCGATGTGTGCGATCAGCTCGGGGTCGACGGGCTGCGGATCGAAGATCTTGTACAGGCGGTTCGAGTTGTCGCGCGACTGCAGCAGCGCGCGGTTGAGCACGTCGGCGTTGAGGCAATCCCCAAGCACCGTTCCCCGCACCGGCCCGTCGTAGATGTTGTCGTGCTTGTACAGCTCGGAGACGAGGCGGTTCGTGAAATCGAGGAGGACCCACTCGCGCTCGTCCTTTGGCAGAAAGAAGATCAGCCGCACCGGATGGCCGTACTCCGGTTGGTCGTCGAATCCCGCGTAAGTCCAGATCTCGATCGGCCGCAGGTGGCGCGGGCATTTGATCTCGACGATCTCGCCCGGCTCGCCGCGCGTAAGGTAGATCCTGCCGCGATCGGTCGTGCTGCCGTGGTACTTCTCCTTCACGACGTCGAGCCGCTCGTAATAGAGCTTCCGGAACGCGTGATTCGTCGTCCCCTGCGCCTTGTCGCGGCGCGTCCAGAAGTCGTCGATGAAGAGATCGCGCTGCGGGTCGGTCTCGAGCGTCAGGAAAGTGTCACGCTCGACCGGCGCGATGATCGGGGTGACGTCGATGAGGAACTGTTGGTAATCGTCGCCGAGCTTCGCGATGCGATCTTTTTGTTCGCGTCTGGTGAGCTCGGGCGCCGGCAGGATTGCCGGCGCCACACAGAAACTCACGAGGACCGCGAGCGCGATCGATTTCACGGCATCACAGTCTGCGTCAAGGGTAATACCCGTGGATCGTCTTCGCGCGGCCTTCGCTCACCTGCACACTCACCTCGTGCCACTTGCTCCCCGGTTTCACGCCGTCGGGCGGGTAGAAGCCGAGGACGTATTGCGAGCGGAGCTCGTTCTGGATGTCGCGGTAGATCGCGCCGAGCTGCGAGGCGTTCTCGATCTGGTACATGTTGCCGCCGGTCTCGCTGCAGAACTTCGCGAGCTTGTACTTCACGTCGATGTCGGTCGGCCGCATCCCGATCGCGATGGCGTAGATCGGCACCGCCGCGCGGCGCGAGTACTCGATCGCCTGGTCCCAGGAGAACTTCGACGACGTGTCGGCCCCGTCGGTGATCACCACGAGCGCCTTCTGTCCCTTGACGCCGAGGAAGTTGTAGAGCGAGTAGACGACCGCGTCGTACAGCGCCGTCGACTCCTCGGCGCGCAGCTTCGAGAGGCCGGCGTCGAGATCGCCGAGCTTCGTCGTCCATTTCTGAATGAGCTGCGGCTGCGTATCGAACGACACGAGGAACGCCTTGTCGCCCGCCTTCAGCACGTTCTTGAAGAACTCCGCGCCCGACCGCTGCGCCTCCGACATCCGCGGCTGCATCGAGCCGGAGGTGTCGACCGCCATCCCGATCGAGAGGGGGAGGTTCGCCACGTGCTCGAACTTCGCGATCTTCACCGGCTTCCCTTCGTCCATCACCTTGAACGCCGACTCGGCGAGGGAGTTGATCGGATGCCCGTTCGCGATGACCGTCGTCGGCAGCTCGACGAGGTGGACGTTCACCTCTTCCATGAACTGCGGCGTATTGATCATCACCACGTCTTCGATCGGCGGCGTCGGGTCGTCCTTCAGCGACGCGACCGCCCGGAGGTACGCCACCCCGGTGTTCTGCGGGATGTTGATCGTCTGCACGTACGGCGGCCCGTAGAGCGTCGCGACCGGCGTCTCGTTGTAGTAGAGCTGGAGCTTGTCGAGGTGCTTGCCTTCCGGCGTGCGCACCGACATCTCCACCTTCGTCTGGCCGTGAAGATTCATCGCCACGCGCGGCGAGACGATGCGGACGCGGAACGGATCGGTGCCGGTGTTCACGACGACCTCGTCGCCGGTGATGATCTGTCCCTTGTCGTCGAGCGCGACGGCGCGGACGTTGTGCGCCCGCGGCACGTCGCCGAAGTCGAGGTCGAGATCGTACGGCGGCTGGCGCTTGGTCATGACCTTCCGGCCGTCGAGGTAGAACTCGACGCCTTTGATCTTGTCGCCGAACGCGATCGTCTCGATGTGCTGGAAGCCGGAGAGGAGGTCCTCGGTCAGCGGGACGATGCGGAGGCTCGTCTCGTTCGACTCCATGACGTCCTTGATGGTGGTGAGTTGCGCGGTCGCTTCCGCCTTCTGCTGCTTCGCCACGGCGCTCTCGAAGATCTCCGGCACTTCCAGCTTGTTCTCGACGATCGCCTCGGCGCCGGAGTGCACGTCGGTCACGCGGACGCGCGCCTTGTACGTGTTCGGACGCAATAGACGATCGATGACGAGCGGGAACTTGTCGAGCTTCGTATCGGCCGGGAAGTCGAAGCGGTAGCGGAAGTTCTCGAACATCTGGTCTTCTTTGAGCACCTCGCCGGTCACGTCGAAGCTGTAGACCGAGCTGCCGCTGACGTCCGTGGCGGTCGCTTTGTCGCGCGGGATGAGGACCGTGATCTGCGCGTCGGTGCGGCTCCCTTGCTTCGCGGGATACTCGACCTTCATCTCGGCCGGCATCTTCGGCGCGTTCGGGTTCGCGATGACGACCGAGCGTAGCGTGTTGTGCATCGACTCGGGATCGACCGGCGGCGGGTCCCACACCTTCGTGACGAGGTCGGTCGAGTTGAGCTGGCTCTGCGCGATCGCGCGCATCAACTCGTCGTACGTCGTGCCGCAGTACACCTGCAGATTGGTGAGGTTGAACGAGCCGGAGGCGCGGCTGTTGAACACGGAATTTGCCAGGGTCGCGGGATCCGTCGTGGGGCTCGTCGCTTCCACATCCTGCGACACGAGCTCGGCGAGCGCCTCATCGCCCGTGATCGGCGCCCACAGGCGGTAGTCGTTCTGCCGGCGCGGCACGTAGAAAAGGAACCGCACGTCGTGGCCGAAATTCGGGATGTAGAAGTACTTCCAGATCTCGATCGGCTGCAGCATCGTGCCGCAGTTCGGCACCACGATCTCGTTCGGGGGTCCCTGGAGCAGGAACATGTGCGCGCGGTCGTTGGAGAGGTGCTTGAATTTCTCCCGCGCTTCTTCGACGCGCGCGTAGTAGACGTCGTGGAACGAGTTGTTCGTCGTCCCGGCGGCCTTGTCGCGGCGGCGCCAGAACTCGATGATCCAGGCGTCGCGCTGCGCGTCGGTCTCCAGGATGAGGAAGGTGTCCCGCTCCTGCGGCATGATGATCGGCTCGACGTCCTCGAGGAACTGCTGGTACTTCTCCGAGAGGTTCTTGATCCGGTCTTTCCGCTCGCGGCGCGACAGTTTGCGGACTCCCGGATCGGCCGTCGGATCCTTCTGCTTCGACACGGCGGCCGGCTGCGGCTGCGGATCCTGCTTCGCCGGAGGATCGGTCTGGGCGATGATGGGGACGGCGAGAGCCACTGCAACAACTGCGACCGCGATCCTGTTCATGAGTGTCCTCGATGCGGATTTATCTCGATAACAACGCGACGACGGCGATCCATCCGGACGTGCTCACCACGCTCGACACGATGTTGCGCAACGTCTTCGGGAACGCTTCGTCCATTCATAAAGAAGGCCAGACCGCGCGGCAGGTGATCGAGGACGCGCGTGAGTCGGTGGGGCGGCTCATTGGGGCCTCCACGCGCGAGATCGTCTTTACCAGCGGCGGCACCGAGTCTAACAACGCCGCGATTTTCGGCGCGGTCTCCACACTCGGAATTCATCACATCGTGACAACCGCCATCGAGCACCCTTCCGTGCTCCAGCCGGTCGAAGAGCTGCGGCGGCGCGGACATGACGTCGTATTCGTGCCGCCGTCACGAAACGGTGTCGTCGACGCGAGAGGCGTGATCGACGCCATCCGCAACGACACGCGGCTCGTCGCGGTGATGCTCGCGAACAACGAGACCGGCGTCGTTCAGCCGGTCGCGGAGATCGCGCAGGTCTGCCGCGAGCGCGGCGTCCACGTGCACTGCGACGCGGTGCAGGCGGCGGGGAAGATCGCCGTCGACGTGCAGCAGCTCGGCGTCGACACGCTGTCGCTCTCCGCGCACAAGATCCACGCGCCGAAGGGAATCGGCGCGCTCTACGTCCGCCGCGGAACGAAGATGCAGGCGCATCTCTTCGGCGGCGCGCAGGAGCGCCGCCGCCGCGCCGGCACGGAGAACGTTCCGCTCGCCGCCGCGTTCGGCGTCGCCGCCACGCTGGCGAGCGACTCCGAGTTCAAGAGTGACATCCGCGCGCTGCGCGACCGCTTCGAGTCGTCGGTCGCCGATCTCGACGTCACGGTCAACGGCGCGGAGGCCGAGCGCGTGCCGAATACGTCGAACGTCACGTTCCGCGGCGCGGACGGCGAGGGTCTCGTCATCGCCCTCGATCTGAACGGAATCGCCACCTCCACCGGCTCCGCCTGCTCCTCCGGACGCATCGAGCCGTCGCACGTCCTGATCGCGATGGGATTGCCTGAAGAGGAAGCGAGGGCGACCGTTCGGTTCTCCTTCAGCCGATTCACGACCGCGGGCGAGATCGAGACGACCCTCGCGGTTTTGCGCGATGTTGTCCCGCGCGTGCGAAAAAGTTGATGTCTCTGTGGTGAAATACGGCGTCCGATGTCCGATTCCCCCATCCTCCAGGGCGATCTGTCCCGCGTCCAACTCCCGGACGTCCTCAGCTTTGTCTCGATGATCCGCCGCAGCGGCAAGCTCGTCCTTCGCAACGGGACGATGGAGCGAATGCTCGTCTGGAAGGACGGCGACATCGTCTTCGCCACCTCGAACTCCCCGGAAGACTCCCTCGGCCTCTTCCTGCTCCGCAACGGCAAGATCACCCAGCAGCAGTACGAGGAGTCGAAGCGGCGCGTGACGCCGCAGGTCCGCCACGGAAAGCTGCTCGTCCAGATGGGCGCCATCTCGCCGAAGGATCTCTGGTGGGGGGTGAAGAACCAGGCGCTCGACATCATCTATTCGCTCTTCCACTGGCAGTCGGGCTCGTTCGCGTTCTCGGAGAGCATGGAGGAGATATCGAGCGAGAAGATCGTCCTGTCGCTCAACACCTCGAGCGTGATCATGGAGGGGATCCGCCGCCTCGACGAGACGGCGCGCATCCGCGAGAAGATCCCGAATCTCGAGATCGTCTTCATGAAGATCCCGGGAGTGACGCCCGACTTCGACGCGCTCGAGATGAACGATTCCGAGGTCGCCGTGTATAACGACATCGACGGCATGAGGAGCGTCCGCGCACTCATCGCGACGGCGAACGACCTGACGGAGTTCGACGTCACGCGCATCCTCTTCCAGCTGGTCTCGGCGCGCCTCATCGAGCCGGCGCCGGAGGAGAAGTCGTTCCGGCCGGTCTTCCTCGACGTGGAGGACTCGCCGGAGCTGCTGAAGGTCATCTCGACCTACAACGACATGTTCGGCCGCCTCTACGACGCGCTGCAGTTGGCGGTCGGCGAGGAGCAGGCGCGCGACATCTTCATGACCGCGCTGCAGCAGGCGGAGGGCGATGACCTCTGGAGCGGCGTCTTCTTCGACCAGTACGGCCGCTTCGACGAGAACATGCTGATCGCCAACATCTCGGAGCTCCCGTTCGAGCGCCGCAAGGCCGCCCTCGACGAGGGGCTGAACACGCTTCTCTCCGTGCAGCTCTTCGAGGTCTCGCAGCATCTCGACTCCGCCGGAAAGGTCGACGTCTTCCGCTTCATCAGCGACCAGAAGGCGAGCCTGGAGCGCGTCGGGGCGTAGTTCCCACTATCATCCGCGCGTGTACCCGACACTCATCAAATTCGGCAGCTTCGAAATCACCACGTTCGGCCTGATGATGTTCCTCGCGTTCGTCGCGGCCGGCTGGGTGCTCACACGCCAGTTCCGTCGCTACGGCCTCACCGACGATCTGGCGTCGACGATCGTGATGGCCGCCGCGATCGGCGGGATCGTCGGCGCGAAGATCTACTACGCGATCCTCTATCACTCGTGGGCCGAGCTCTTCTCGCGCGCGGGCCTCGTCTGGTACGGAGGGCTGATCGGCGGCGCCATCGCCTGTTCGTTCGTGATCGTCCGGAACAGAGTGGACTTTCTCGTCGCCGCTGACGCCACCGCTCCGGCGCTCGCCATCGGCTACGCCCTCGGACGCATCGGCTGTCTGCTGGTCGGCGACGACTACGGCGCTCCGACGAACGGCTGGTGGGGCATCGCCTTTCCGAAGGGCTCACCTCCGACGACCGCCTATTCGCTCCGCGAGTTCGGCGTGCGTGTGAATCCGGCGATCCCGGACGAAGCGGTGCTGAAGGTCCATCCGACGCAGATTTACGAGTCGCTCTCCGCGTTCGTGATGTTCCTGATCCTGATGCGGCTGGAATCGCGTCCGCACCGCAAAGGCAACGCCTTCGCGCTCTTTCTCATCCTCCTCGGCATCGAGCGTTTCCTCGTCGAGATCGTGCGCGCGAAAGACGATCGCTTCCTCGGCCCGTTCACGGTCGCACAGCTCATCAGCGTCATCATCGTCGTCATCGGGATCGTGATGCTCAGCCGCCGGGAGAAGACGATCGCGCCGGCATCCTGATGGGGTGACGCCACGATGACGCCGCTCCTCTTCGTCGTCGCCGTCTTTTTCATCGCGGTCGTCGCCGGATTTCTCGGCGCGCTGCTCGGCCTCGGCGGAGGCCTCATCGTCATTCCCGCGCTGACGCTCCTCCTGCACGTCGACATCCGGCTCGCGATCGGCGCCTCGATCATCTCCGTGATCGCGACCTCCAGCGGCGCGGCGGCCGCGTACGTCCGCGAGCACATCGCGAACATCCGCGTGGCGATGTTCCTCGAGCTCGGGACGACCACCGGCGCGATCACCGGCGCCTACCTCGCCGGCCGCGTTCACCCGCGGTGGCTCTACGTGCTCTTCGGCGCGATGCTCGGCTACTCCGCGGTCGCCATGCTGAAAGGCGTCCACTCGGCGCACTTTGGCCGTTCGGTCGGACGCGTCTCGAAGTGGCTGCGCCTCTCCGGCAAGTACTACGACGCGGCGAGCGGCGATCACATCGAATACCCCGTGCACCGGCCGCTCCTCGGCCTCGCGCTCATGTACGGCGCCGGCACCGCCAGCGGCCTCCTCGGCATCGGCTCCGGCGCGTTGAAAGTGCCGGCGATGGACCTCGGCATGGGCCTCCCGATGAAGGTCTCGACCGCGACGAGCAATCTCATGATCGGCGTCACCGCGGCGGCGAGCGCGGGCCTCTACTTCGCGCGTGGCCAGATCGATCCGTTCATCGCGGCTCCCGTCGCCCTCGGGGTGCTCGGCGGCGCGCTGGCCGGCTCGCACTACCTCGGCCGCATTCACAGCGAACGGCTTCGCACGGTCTTCGTGATCGTGCTGCTCGTCATCGCCGTGCAGATGATGTGGAAAGGCGTCGTCCAGTGAAGCTCGACATCGAGAACCTCATCAGCATCACGCTGCGGACCGGCGTCCTGGTGAGCATCGCCGTGATCCTCTCCGGGTTGATCTTCACCTTCGCGCACCACCCCGCGTACTTCTCCTCGCGCCCCGCCCTCGGCCAGCTCATCGACGCCCGCGAGCACTTCACCAGCTCCATCGGCCGCGTCGCGGAGGGCGTCCGCGCATCCCGCGGTCAGGCGATCGTCATGCTCGGCATCCTGCTGCTCATCGCCACGCCCATCGTCCGCGTCGCCATCTCCGTCTTCCTCTTCGCGGCCGAGCACGACCGAAGGTACGTCGTCATCACCGCGACCGTCCTCGTCCTCCTCCTGATCTCCCTAGTCACCGGCCTCGGCGAATAGTTCCCGTCATCCTGAGCCGCGTAGACGGCGAAGGATCTCCAGATGCGCTGCAGGTGGCTCGTGCTGCGAATTTTGAGATCCTTCGCCGCGCTACGCCGGCTCAGGATGACGGCGTTCAGAGAGTAGCGGCTACTTCTTCTTCGCCGCCGGTTTCGCGACCGCCTTCGCCACGATCGCCTTTCCGCGCGCGTCGCTGACGCTGTTCTTCATGATCTCGGCTTGCTGGGCGTTGAGCTTTGCCCCCTTCGCGACGAGGGCGTCGGCGGCGTCGAAGCGGCCCATGACGAGCGCGATCATCAGCGGCGTCATGCTGCTGCCGTTCATGGCGTTCACGTCTGCGCCAGCCGCGATGAGACGGTTGACGACGCGCGCGCCGCAGTACTGTGCGGCGGTGATCAGAGGAGTGTTCGCGTTGTCGTCCTTCCGCTTCACGTCGGCGCCCTTGGTGACGAGGAGGTCGACGACGTCGACGACCAGGTCGGTCTCTCCCTCGCGCGTGCAGCCGGTCATCGCGGCAAGCAGCGGCGTGTCGTCGCCTCCTGCGCCGTCGACCGGCACGCCGGCCTTGAGCAACTGCTTCACGTCTTCGAAGTTCGCCTCGAACGCGGCGCGGTGGAGCGAGTCGGCGGAAACGTCCATGTTGCGCATGCGGAGGTACTCGAGCGCGTCCTTCTCCCCCTCGGCGCTTTTCGGTTTCAGCGTCGCCGCCGGCGAGTCGGTCTTCATCGACGCCATGTAGTTCTGCAGGATCTCGCCGCGGCTCTTCACGTAGTCGTCGGAGTCCTTCAGCGCCATCGCGGTGACCTGCTCGAGCGCCGCACGCGGGGCGCCCATCTCGCGCAAGGCGGAGATCGAGTCACCGCGGAGGAACGTCGAATTCGAGCGGTTCGACGCGAGCGAGAGAAGGATCGGCGTCATCTGCGCGATTACGTACTCCTTCACGGCCGCGGGGCTCGTGCCGTCGGCGCGGCCGAGGTCGACGATCGCGTCGACGAGGTGCCGCTGATCGTCGTCATCCTTCGACACGCGCAACATGTCGATGAGCGGCCCGATGTCGCTCGCCGCGTCGATGCTGCCCGCCTCGATCGCTTCCTTCGCATGATCGCGGAGCTTGCTGATCTTCGGGTACTGATCCGCGAACGCGGAGTGGGCGAGAAGTGTCAGGAGACCCAGGATCGAGATAGCTCGCATGCATCAATCATAATGGCGACAATGTCGCGCTTCACATTCGTCTCGGCCGGCGAGTCGCACGGCCCGCAGCTCACCGTCGTCGTGACCGGCATGCCCGCCGGCGTGCGGCTCGACCGCGATCGGATCAACCTCGACCTGAAGCGCCGCCAGCACGGCTACGGGCGCGGCGGACGGATGAAGATCGAGTCGGACGAGGTGGAGATCGCCGGCGGGGTCCGCGGCGGAGAGACCCTCGGCTCGCCGATCGCGATCGTCATCCGCAACCGCGACTTCGAGAACTGGCGCGGCGCGATGGACCCGTGGACCCTCGATGAAGCGGAGGCGACCAAGCGCCGCGTCCACGCCCCGCGTCCGGGACACGTCGACCTGATCGGCGGGATGAAGTACGACCGGCGCGATCTCCGCGACGTCCTCGAACGGGCGTCCGCGCGCGAGACCGCGTCGCGCGTCGCCGCGGGGGCGATCGGGAAGGAGCTGCTGCGGAGCTTCGGCGTCGAGATCCGCTCCGGCGTCGTCTCGGTCGGCGATGCCGGCGATCCCGACTACGCGCCAACCTGGGAAGAGCTGACGAACGTCGACGACGACTCGCCGCTCCGCGCCGTCAATCGCGAGCACGAGCCGGCGATGATCGCCGCCGTCGACCGCGCGCGCGAGCTCGGCGAGACGCTCGGCGGCACGATCGTCGTCGCCGCACGCGGCATTCCGATCGGCCTCGGCTCGTACGTACAGTGGAGCGAGAAGCTCGACGGCCGCATCGCGCAGGCGATCCTCTCCATTCACGCCGTGAAGGCCGTCTCGATCGGCGACGGCGTCGCGAACGCGCGCCGCCTCGGCTCCGAGGTGCACGACCCGATCGAATTCGACGGCGCGTACAAGCGCACGTCCAACCGCGCCGGCGGCCTCGAAGGAGGCGTCACGAACGGGCAGGACGTCGTCGTGCGCGCCTACATGAAGCCGATCTCGACCCTCCGCCGCGGCCT
>DASYSN010000177.1:0-3016 GCA_036003305.1 Thermoanaerobaculia bacterium | reverse complement strand
GACGATCTTCATGGCGGCATTCTCTCCCAAAAAAATTTGCCCCGGCTACGCGCCGGGGCACCCGATGAAAGAGAGGAGGTAGGAGATTTGGTTTTTCGTCGTCTCTGATCAATCTGACGACGCAAAACCCGAAAGGTTACGGGCGGACTCTGCTCAGCCGATCCGCGATCTGGCGACGACACGGCGGGGGTCGCCAGCCATGTTTTCTCTCTGTAAACCGGCGAAAGCGATCATGGCCGCGTTGTCGGTGCAGTAACGCTTTTCCGGCAAACGAACGGTGACATCGTGCGCTTTGCCCCACTCCGCGACCCGCTCGCGCAGGACGCCGTTGGCGGCGACGCCGCCGGCGATAGCGAGCTCGGACGGACGCGATCCGTGAGCCGTGATGCGTGACCAGATCACGTCCAGCCGGTCCAGCAGCTGCGCGATCAGCGCGTCCTGGAACGTGGCGCAGAAATCGGCGAGCGCCTGCGGGTCGCCGTCGATGCTGATGTTCTGCTCGCGGGCGAGACGGATCGCTCCCGCCTTGATGCCAGAGTAGGAGAAGTCGGCCGACTCATCCTTGAACTGCGGCACCGGGAAAGGAAACCTCTTCGGATCGGCGTGTCCGTCGCGCCCGTGCTTCTCGATCTGCGGCCCGCCGGGATACGGCAGACCGACAAACTTCGCGACCTTGTCGAACGTCTCGCCGATCGCGTCGTCGCGGGTGCGGTTCAGCATCGTGACGGTGCCCTGGCGCACGTCGTAGATCGACGAGTGGCCGCCCGAAATCACGAGCGACAGGAATCGCTCCGGCAGCGGAAGCGCGGGACCTTCGCGCTGCAGGAACGGCGAGAAGATGTGGCCCTCGAGGTGGTTGATCGGAATGAGCGGGATGCCGAGGCCGTAGGCGAGACCTTGCGCGCCGGCGACGCCGACGAGGAGAGCACCGATCAGCCCCGGGGCGCTGGTGACCGCGATCTCCTCCACGTCAGTCCACGCGGCGTGTCCGTCGGCGAGCGCGCGCGTCACGAGCGGAAACAGGTGCGCCAGGTGCTCGCGCGACGCGATCTCCGGAACCACGCCGCCGAACGGCTGATGGCGTTCGATCTGCGAAGCGATGTGATTCACGCGCACCGTTCCGTCGCGTTCCAGCAGTGCCACGGACGTTTCATCGCAGGAGGTCTCGATCCCGAGAATCATGGGGCGGCAACTATAATCGCGCGCCGCTACGCCGATGAAAGAAGAACTCGCCACTCGATACAACCCCGCCGACTTCGAACAGCGCATCTACGCGTTCTGGGAGAGCGGCGGCTACTTCACTCCGGTGGTCGACCGCGAGCGGCCGAAGTTCTCCATCGTCATTCCGCCGCCGAACGTGACGGGCCGTCTCCACATCGGCCACGCCCTCGTGAACACGCTGCAGGACATCGTCGTCCGCTGGAAGCGGATGAGCGGCTACAACACGCTCTGGCTCCCCGGTACCGACCACGCCGGCATCGCCACGCAGATGGTCGTCGACCGCAAGCTGACCGAGCGCGGCATCTCCCGCTTCGACATCGGCCGCGACGCGTTCGTCGAAGAGATCTGGAAGTGGAAGGAGCAGCACCGCTCCGAGATCAAAGACCAGCTCGCACGCCTCGGCGCGTCTGCCGACTGGACGCGCGAGCGCTTCACGCTCGACGAGAATCTCTCTCGCGCCGTGCGCCACGTCTTCGTCCGCCTCTACGAGGACGGCCTGATCTATCGCGACATCGCGATGGTGAACTGGTGTCCGTTCTGCCGCACCGCGATCTCCGACATCGAGGTCGAGTACCGCGAGCGCAACGGAAAGCTCTACCACATCGACTATCCGATCGAAGGGACGACGCGCCGCCTCACCGTGGCGACGACGCGGCCCGAGACGATGCTCGGTGACACCGCGCTCGCCGTTCATCCCGACGACCCCCGCTACAAGGACGTGATCGGCATGACCGCGATCCTGCCGGTCGCCAACCGCCGCATCCCGATCATCGCCGACCCGATCCTCGTCGATCCTGAGTTCGGCACCGGTGTCGTGAAAGTCACGCCGTCGCACGACAAGAACGACTACGAAGCCGGGAAGCGCAACAACCTCCCGCAAATGCAGGTCATCGACGAGACCGGCCACATGACCGCGGCGGCCGGGAAGGACTTCGAAGGCCTCGATCGTTTCGAGGCGCGCAAGAAGGTCGTCGCACAGCTCGAGGACGAGCGGATGCTCGCCGGCGTCAAAGACTACGCAAACTCGGTCGGCGTGCACGGCAAGTGCGACACCGACATCGAGCCGATGATCTCGCGGCAGTGGTTCGTGAAGATCGAGCCGCTCGCGCGTCCGGCGATCGACGCCGTCCGCAACGGCACGATCGAGATCGTCCCGCAGAGCTGGGAAGCGACGTACTTCAACTGGATGGAGAACATCCACGACTGGACGATCTCGCGCCAGCTCTGGTGGGGGCATCGCGTTCCCGCCTACTACTGCGCGAACGGACACACGATCGTCAGCGAAGAGGAGCCGAAGTCGTGTCCGGAGTGCGGCTCGCAGAGCATCACGCAGGAGACCGACGTCCTCGACACCTGGTTCTCCTCGGGCCTCTGGCCGTTCTCCACCATGGGATGGCCGGAGAAAACGCCCGACTACGAGATCTTCTATCCGACCGACGTCCTGATCACCGGTTTCGACATCCTGTTCTTCTGGGTCGCGCGGATGATCATGTTCGGCCTCCGCTTCACCGGCAAAGCGCCGTTCTCGCAGGTGTTCCTGCACGGCCTCGTGCGCGACTAGCACGGCGACAAGATGTCGAAGAGCAAGGGGAACGTGATCGACCCGATCACGGTGATCGAAGAGCAGGGCGCCGACGCGCTCCGCTTCACGCTCGCGATCAACACCACCGGCCGCGACATCCCGCTCGGCAAGAGCCGCATCGCCGGCTACTCCGCGTTCGTGAACAAGATCTGGAACGCGTCGCGGTTCGCGCTGATGCACATCGACGTGGAGCTGAAGAGCGGCGCGCAGATC
>DASYSN010000176.1:0-8116 GCA_036003305.1 Thermoanaerobaculia bacterium | reverse complement strand
CTCACGAAGTGGGGCTCGTTCTTCTTCATGGGGCTGATCGGGATCGTGCTCTGCGCGGTCGTGAACTTGTTCGTGCATTCGAGCGCGCTGTCGTTCGCCATCAGCGTCATCGGCGTGTTCGTGTTCGTCGGGCTGACGGCGTGGGATACGCAGAAGCTGAAGTCGTACGCGACCGTCGGCGGGCCGATGCAGGAGAGCCTGGCCGTTTTCGGCGCGCTGGCGCTGTATCTCGACTTCGTAAATCTCTTCCTGTTCCTGCTCCGGATCCTGGGCAACCGGCGACGGTAGCCACCATCCGCTTCAGCGTCAGGGCGTTGTTCACGGCGTACGCCGAGTCGTCGTTGTCGAAGTAGACGAAGATCGCTCGCAGCGTGCGGCTCCAGTCGCGGATGCGCTGGGCCCACGCGGCGAGCTGCTCGTCGCTGTAGCTCCCCTGGTACTTGTGCGCCGTCGGCCCGTGGAGGCGGACGTACGTCCAGTCGGCGGTGACCTCGATCGGCGAGTGGTAGCCCGCCAGTTCGTAGATGCAGAACGCCGCGTTGTACTTGCGCAGGACGTCGTAGACCTCGTCCGTCATCCACGTCGCGTTCCGCAGCTCGAAGGCGTAGCGATGCTTTTTCGGGAGCTGCGCGAGGAACTCCTCGAGGCGCTCGACGTTGACGTTCCACTTCGGCGGCAGTTGCCAGAGGATCGGCCCGAGCTTGCCGCGCAACCGCTCGGCGCGCGGCAGGAAGTTCGCGAGGCCGCGCTGCGGCTCCTTCAGCTTGATCATGTGCGTGAGGAACCGGCTCCCCTTCACGGCGAAGAGAAAACGCTGCGGCGTCGACTTGCGCCAGTTGTCGAAGGACGTCTCGTTGGGGAGGTGGTAGAAGGTGTTGTTGAGCTCCACCGTGTCGAAGTCGCGCATGTAGTGCGCGAGCATGGCGTCGGGCCGCAGGCCGGCCGGATAGTACCGGCCGACCCAATGTTTGTAATGCCAGCCCGATGTCCCGATGTGGATCTCGGCTGTCATAGTTTCACGGGGCGTTTACGGGTTGTTCGTGATCATCAGCGTGCCGTTCGACGAGGTCGTGATGCGTACCGCGCGGGTGCGGCTCGGCGCGACCCTGGACGGCTGCGACATCGCTGAGGTGCTTCGCACCGCGCGCGTGCGCGACGGAGTCGTGGTCGTCGTCACGGGTGTGATGGTGGACGGCAACGTGACGGTCGTGCTCGTGCTACCCGTACTGCTGCCGCTGCTGCTGATCATCGTCGGAAGAGGCGGGGTCGGAAGAGACGCGGCGGACGGAATCGTGACATTTCCGATCGCGCGTTGCTGCGTCGTCGACGGCGCCGTGACGGCGGCGGTGTTGGTGGTCGTGCTCGACGTCGGTGTCGTTCCGGCGCGCGCTGCTACGAGGGGATTCACCGCGACGGTCGGCGAGGGAACGCCGATCGATGACTGCGTCGGCGTCGGCGTGCCGATGACGGTCCGGCCCGGCGACGCGGCGGCTGCCGATGACACGGTCAGAGGAGCCGCGACCGCGGCCGTATTGCCGGTGCCGGCCGCAACGGTTCCGGTGCCGGCAACGGTCGAAGCGGCCGTGACGCCCGCGGTGGCGGCGCCGCTGCTGACGATCGCGCCGGTGCTGACGATCCCGAGGCCTGCGCCGGTATCGTTGATGTAGGCCGGCGTCGGCTCGGAACTGATCGAGCGGTTGACGGTCACTTCAGGATTGGTGACGAGCGCCGGGTTCTGAAACTGTCCGGTCGGCTGGATGGAGTCTGAGATGTCCGGCTGTCCCGGGAACGACGGTCCGAGGATGCGGCCGCGGAAGCCCTGGGACTCCGCAACGAGTGCGTACGATTCGACGGCCGGGGTCGTCATGCTCGCCGGTCCGGACGAGATCATCGGAGTGATTCCGCCCGAGGTTCCGGGACGCGCTCCGCCCGACGTGCCGTTGGTCGGCGCCGCCGTCGCGGGCGAGTTGTAGGGCATCGAAGACGGCTGTCCGTCGCCCGGCATTTTGTTGCTGGTACAACCGAAAATTGCGAGTGTCGCAGCGAGCGCTGTGCTCGCCAATATCTGTTTACTGCTCACGACCTTGCGCATGGAAGCCTCCTTCGTTTCGCGACAAGATTCTGAGCGTTATTTAGAGCAAGAACGGGGCCTCGGATGACGCGCGCAACGGCACGGTACGGCTGTTGCTGTTCCGTCCGCGGCAACTGTAAGGAGAATATGCAATGAATCGTAAACTCGCGTTCGTCACCCTGTTCCTGTTCGTCTTCGCCGCCGCGTGCGGCTCGATGAACCGCGTGGTCCATACCGACGAGGTCATGAAGGCCGACGTCAAAGGAAAGATCGCCGAGGTCTATCCGAAGGAAACGACCGAGATCGGCGTGACCGTCGACCATGGCGTCGTCACACTGACTGGCACCGTCGCCACCGCGACGGAAGCGCAGAAGATCGGCGAGGCCGCCGGCAGCGTCCACGGCGTGACGCAGGTGATCAACAACATCCAGGTCAAATGACGCCGAACGCGCGGCGCAATGCCGAACGCGCGGCCCAGTAGCCACACATCCCGTGCACTCCGCCTCCGGGCGGGGTGGAACTGGATCCGATGAAGATGCGGCGATTCGGCGTCGCGTACGGATCGAGCGACGGGAACGGCCGCGTCACGAATTGCAGCAGGTTGTTCGCCCCTCCCGCGATGTCGCCGCCGACGAAGTTCGCGTCGTGCTCCTCGTACTGCGCGGTGCTCATGGTGTGGCGCGCCAGGATGCGGTCGCGGAACCCCGGCGCGAAGCGCTCGATCTGACGCTCGATCCGCTCGCTCATGTCTTCGGTCGATCCGTGCGGCACGTGGCAGTACGCCCAGCCGGTGTGCTTGCCGTCCGGCGCGCGCGTGTCGTCGAAAAGGCTCTGCTGCGCGACGAGCACAAACGGGCTGTCGCTCGCCCTCCCCTTCCAGATGCCGCGTTCGTGCTCCGCGATCTCTTCGAGCGTTCCGCCGAGATGCACGGTCGCCGAGAGTGCGCACTCCGGCGCGCGCCACGGAATCGGACCGTCGAGCGCGTAGTCGACTTTGAAGACGCCCGGTCCGTACCGGAAGCGCCGCAGCTTCTTCACGTAACCGGCCGGCAACGCGTCGCCGGCGATGTTCGCGAGCTGCCGCGGCGTGACGTCGAAGATCACCGCGCGCGAGTCGGGAAGGTCGCGCATCGAACGCACGGGATTTGACGCCACGACCTCGCCGCCGAGGGAGCGCAGGTGCGCCACGAGCGCGTCGGTGATCGCGACCGAGCCGCGCCGCGCACACGGCCAGCCGGTGGCGTGCCCCGCGAGCGCCAGCGCGATCCCGAACGACGCCGAGCCGCGCTGCTCCAGCGGCAGGAACGAATGCGCGGCACAGCCGGCCCAGAGCGCCCGCGCGCGCGCCGTCTTGAAGCGCTTCGCGACCGCGGTGGCGGAGCGGAGCCCTTCGAGCCCGAATCGCGCGAGGACGAACGGATGCCGCGGCAGCAGCCGGATGGGGCGCAGGATCTCGTCGAAGAGATTCGCCGCGTGCGACGCGAACGGCGCCATGAAACGACGCCACGTTGCGCCGTCTTCGCCGAGGCCGTGGACGGTGGCGTCGAGCGACTGTTCGAGCGTGCCGGCGGTGCCGTCGTCGAGGGGGTGTGCGACCGCGGCGGGCGAATAACGCCATTCCAAGCCGTAGCTCGCGAGAGGGAGGCTCTGGAAGAACGGCGAGACCATCGCCATCGGATGGATGGCCGAGCAGTAGTCGTGGATGAAGCCGGGAAGGGTCAGCTCGGCGCTGCGCGCGCCGCCACCGAGGGAGGGATTCGCCTCGAGGACGACGACCGATAACCCCGCCTGCGCCAGCACGATAGCGCTCGAGAGCCCGTTGGGACCCGCGCCGACGACCACCGCGTCATAGCGTCGCATGGACCGGAATCATAGTCCTCGGTCCTCGGTCCTCAGTCCTCGGAAGAAGCGGGGTCGGGTGGGGGATCTGAGGACCGAGGACTGAGGACCGAGGACTCAGGATTGAGGACCGACGACTTTTT
Organism: Thermoanaerobaculia bacterium; assembly: GCA_036003305.1. GTDB lineage: Bacteria > Acidobacteriota > Thermoanaerobaculia > Gp7-AA8 > Gp7-AA8 > DASXHZ01. The sequence goes on along the minus strand of DASYSN010000176.1, from coordinate 4,063 downwards.
TTCAAATTCAGGGTAGGGACAGGGCCTTCCCAGTCACACCTAGGTAGGGAAGAGGGTCCGTAATGAAACTCGTGGCACCGATCGGAGAGGATTTGAGTATCACCGAAGAGCTGGAAACGCTCGTCCTCTCCGACCGGCACCTCGAGTATCTGGAGCAAATCAGCCGGGCAATGAATCCGGCGATGCCAAAGGCAATCGGGTGGCCACACGCCATCCGAGCCATCCTCGATCGGATCGAGGAAAGCGGTATCGATCTCACCGACGCGGCAAGCGAAGAGGAGATCGCCGTTCTGGCAGCCGGAAAGTTACGGAGACGAAAGTCGCCGCTTACCGGGCCGATTTCCGCTTCCCGGAGCCGGACGACGTCCCGACCAGCAGATCGACTAACGAGTCGAGTGAATCTGCCTGCGACAGGTCGATCCCGCTTTGGAAGGCGGCCTCGATCAGGCCACGGATAATCTCGGCCCGGCTGATCGCTTTTCCGTGCTTGAGACGGATGTCGATAGCCAGACGATCGAGATAAGCGACATGCCGATCGAGGAGTACAACAGTGATCTTTGCCCAGGGCTCGGTGTGGACAATGGGTCTTCCGCGGTTGCTCTTAGTAGCTGGACTCACACGCACCTCTCTGGTTTGAAGTAGATCGGACGAGTAAGCACAAGTGTAAGCGCTTACACGTACGAAGTCTATCTTTCCGTACCTAAACTTCCCTTGACGTCGCTGTTGGACCGAACCGCGCGAATCCATCTTAACCGCCCTACCCGTAATTCGAAACAGAATTCGCTACAAAAAAGGCGTCATCGCCGCGCGCCGCCGTCCTAGGACATCGGATGGTAATTCAACCGTTGGCGGCGGACGAGGCGTCCGCCGCTCCTAGTTGCTGAGGGTTGCGGCGAGTTTCGCGGGATCGACGATCGGCGACTTGCACTGCGTGCCGACGCAGACGTACGCCGTCGCTTGCTCGCCGACCGGTTTCATCTCGGCGATCAGCGGGATGTAGCCGGCGAGCTTCGTTCGCTCCGCATCGGTGTTCGCGACCACGAGAGAGCGCAGCGGCGCGTAGCTCTCGCGCACGACGCGGAGCAGCGCCTTGGCGTCGTCGTTCGCGGGATTGCCGAGGATGATGACCTCGCGCGCGGGAGCGGCGCCGGCCTCCAGCGCCGAGACGAGCGCCGGAAGAGCTGCCGGCGCCGACGTCAACTGCCCCGCGTACGAGCGGAAGATCGCGTCCGCTTTGGTGCGCGCGGGCGCGCTGCCGGTGATCGTCGCGATGCGGAGAAGGTTCATCGCGGCGACGGAGTTCGCGGCCGGCAGATCGCCGTCGCGGTCGGGGACGAGCTCGCGCAGGGCGGCCGGCACGTTGCTTCTGCCGGTGTCGTAGCGAAGCTTTTCCCCGCTCCAGAGCGCGGTGTCCATCTTCTGCTGCAGATCGAGTGCTCGTTCCAGCCAGCGCGTCGCGTACGTCGCTTCGTAGACGTCGAGCGATGCCTGAATGAGGCACGCGTAGTCGTCCGCGGTGGAGGGCTTCGCAGTTTCGAGATTGCGGAGTGCTTTCTGCGCTTCGTAAATGTAGTGATCGTCGCCGAACGCCATACCCGCTCGCGCCAGCGCAGAGATCATCAGCGCATTCGTCGCAAGGACGACGTTCGTGTCGAGCTTCGGGTCGGGCCGGTGCGAGCGGACGAGTTGCATCCGCTTCGTGAGCTCCGCGAGCTTCGCGTCGAGTTGCTCCTTCGTCAGCGAGAAGCGCTTCATCGCATCGGAGTCGCTGACGTGCGGCCAGATCACGTTCTCACGGTTCTTCTCGATGCCGTAGTAGTAGACCGCGAGGTCTGCGTTCTTCCACGCGACCTTCCGCAACTCCACCTCGGTCCAGGTGTAGTACACGCCCTCGAGCACCTGCGGCGTGCCGTTCAGCGGCGCGACGCTGTCCGCCCCCCACCCCGCCGCGAACAATCCGCCCGGCAGTTTCAACGAGGCGAGCGCGAAGTCGAGGGTGTCGCGCGCCACGCGCGCATACAAGTCGTCTTTCGTGAGCTGCCACGCCTCGGTGTAGACGATCGCCATCAGCGCCTGATCGCCGAGCATCTTCTCGAAGTGCGGCGTGTGCCATTCGGCGTCGACGGCGTAGCGATGGAAGCCGCCGCCGATCTGGTCGTGCACGGCGGAGCGCGCGATCTTGCGGAGCGTCTCGAACGCCATGTCGCGGTCGGTGCTGTCGCGGCGCAGGAGGAAGTCGATCAACAGCGGCTGAAGAAATTTCGGCGCGGTGCCGAAACCGCCGTTCTTCCGGTCGTACTCGGCGCGCAGACGTTCGGCGAGCGCGTAGACCGGCTCCTGCGATACCGCGGCCGCGGGAGCCGACTGCTGCGCCGCCGCACGGACCGCCGCGAGCGCGCTGGCGCCGTTGGCGAGAAGTCCGCTCGGATCCTTTGCCCACTCGTCGGCAACTGACACGAGCGCGCGCTTCAGCGCGTCCGGCTTCAGATACGACGCTCCCGCGAGCGGCGACAGATCCGGCGTGAGGATCAGGGTCGCCGGCCAGCCGGCGCTCCCGTTGTTCATCGCCTGGACGAATGCGATGTACGTCGCGTCGACGTCCGGCATCTCCTCGCGGTCGACGAGGATCGGGACGTAACGTTCGTTCAGCAGCGCCCCGACGTCCGCATTCGCGAACGACTCCGTCTGCATGACGTGGCACCAGTGGCAGCCGGAGTAGCCGATCGAAAGGAAGATCAGCTTGTGCTCCGTCCGGGCCCTCGCGAACGCGCCGTCGCCCCACGCCTGCCACCGGACCACGTCCTTCGCGTGATCGCGTAAGTACGAGCTCTCGGCGGGGGAAGAGAGAGCAGCAAAGAGGAAAAGGACGAGAAGGACGCGCTTCACCTGAATGGGCCAAACAGCAGCCGTGCACGCCGCCATTTCGCATGTGCGATATCGTGCTCCGCAGTACCGGCACGGGGCTGGCAAAACGCGAAAGCGGAGGTGTGTTCGTGAAACCAGTTCGTTCTCTCTCAGTCGTTGTTGCGCTCCTCTTCCTGGCGGGGTGCGGATCGGGCCGTGGTATCGGCGGCGGGTCGATCTCGCTCGACGAAGAATGGCAGCTCGGGAACCAGATGGCTGCGCAGGTCGCGCAGCAGGTGCACATCGTCAACGATCCGCAGGCGGACGCGTATCTCCGCAAGATCGGCGAGCAGTTGCACGCGCAGACCCCAAACAACATCGCAACGCGGCCGTTCGAGTTCGAGATCGTCGACGATCCGTCGGTGAACGCGTTCAGCATTCCGGGCGGCCACGTCTACGTGAACAGCGGCCTGATCGGAACCGCCGGAAAGGCCGACGAGCTCGCGGCGGTGCTGGCGCACGAGATCAGCCACATCACCGCCCGGCATGTCATCAAGCAGGCGGAGCAGCAGCAGGAGATCAGCGCACTCGGCTCGATCCTCCTCGGCCAGAATCCCGGAGCGCTGCAGTCGCTCGTCGCGCAGGTTCTCGCGGGCGGCGCGATGGCGCGCTTCAGCCGCGCGGATGAGAAACAGGCCGACGACATGGGCCTCGATCTAATGACGAAGGCCGGCTTCGATCCGCACGGCATGCTCGACTTCTTCCAGCGTCTCCTCGCGCTCGACAAGAGCGGCAACAGCGCGGCGTCGCGCTTCTTCGCCGATCACCCGGGCACGCAGGACCGCATCGACGACATCAGCGGGAGGATCAACAAGATGGGCAGAACCTCCGGCATCGTCGACGAGCCGGACTTCCAGGCCATCCGGGCGCACTTCCCGAACGCGGCGCACTAGCGTGTAGGGATCCCGACACGCTGCACTGGAAATTCGCGCTCAGCCGCCGTGGGCGGCGACCGATCCGTAGCCCCCGCCTTCAGGCGGGGGCTGGGCATCTCTCGCCGCCTAACGGCGGCTTGCGCGCACTAGGCCCAGAGATCGTCGAGCGGACCGTAGACGCCCTGGGCGGCGAAGGGCACGTACTCGAACCCGCGGTTGAGCGGATCGTCGTGGCGCACGATCGTGTAGTCGATGCCGAGGGCTGAGTAGATCGTCGAGATGAC
>DASYSN010000175.1:0-7708 GCA_036003305.1 Thermoanaerobaculia bacterium | reverse complement strand
CCCAGCGCTTGGATGACTCACGCGTAGCCGGGCAGTGCGTGCCCCCTCTCTACTCTCGCCCTTCCCCATCAAAACGTACAGTCTCTCAGGGCTGAAAACGGGGTAGAGAACGGTGCGGGAGCACCTATAAGGATGACGGAGTTGTTCATTAGTAATCGACTGCGGTGGGTCGCGGTATCTCGACGGTCATGGGGCGGATGAAGTCTTTGACGATGCGGGCGATCTCGGAGGCGGGGACAGGTTGGCTGAATAGATATCCCTGCATCTGGTCGCAGGCGTAGTGTCTCAGGAACGAGTACTGACCCTCGGTCTCGACTCCTTCGGCGACGACGTTTAGGCGCAGCGTGTGGGCGAGGTTGATGACGTACGACACCAGCGCGGCGGCGGTCTCGTCCTCGGTGATGTCGCGGAGGAACGCCTTGTCGATCTTGATCGTGTCGATGGGGAACTGTTTGAGGTAGATGAGCGACGACTGGCCGGTGCCGAAGTCGTCGATCGCGATCGTGACGCCCATCTCGCGGATGTCGCCGAGGAGGCGCATCGTCCGGTCGACGTTGAGCATCGCCGCCGTCTCCGTGATCTCGATCTGCAGAACGTGCGGATCGATCTCGTGCGAGCGGATCGCATCGCGGAGAACGCTGATGAACTCCGCCTGCTGCAACTGGTGCGCGGAGATGTTGAACGACACGCGCAGATCGCCGAGCCCTTCGTCGCGCCAGCGGCGGGTCTGCGCGGCGGCGCTGCGGATGACCCAGTCGCCGATCGGTAGGATGAGGCCCGTCTCTTCCGCGAGGCTGATGAACTCACCCGGCGGCACGACGCCGCGCTGCGGGTCGTTCCACCGCAGGAGCGCCTCGACCGAGACGATGCAGCGGCGGATGCGGTCGTAGATCGGCTGGTAATACAGCTCCAGCTCGCCGCGCTCGAGCGCCTGGTGGAGGTGCTGCTCGATCGCGAGCCGGTGCACGTAGCGCTCGTTCATGCTCGGCGTGAAGAGCTGCGCCTGATTGCGGCCGAGCTCCTTCGCGCGGTACATCGCGGCGTCGGCGCACTTGACGAGCGTCTCGAAGTCGGCGCCGTCGGAGGGATAGATGCTGATGCCGACCGAGGAGGTGACGTAGAGGTCGTGGTCGTCGATGCGGAAGGGCTGCGCGAGCGTGTCGAGGAGCTTGCGGGCGATCGAGGCGATGGCGTTGCTGTCGGTCGCGTCGTTGATGAGGATCGCGAACTCGTCGCCGCCGATGCGGGAGATCGTGTCGGAGGAGCGCAGCGACTGCTGCAGGCGTGACGCGACCGCCGCGAGGAGCGCGTCGCCGAACGAGTGCCCGAGCCCGTCGTTGACGAGCTTGAAGTGATCGAGGTCGAGATACATGATCGCGAGGCCGCGATGGTTGCGGTGCGCCTGCGCCAGTCCGTTGACGACGCGGTCGCGGAAAAGGACGCGGTTGGGGAGGCCGGTGAGCGCGTCGTAATGCGCGCGGTACTCGAGCTGCTTCTCGGTCAGCCGGCGCTGCGTGACGTCGCGGTAGTTGAGCACGATCGCGGTCACGCTCGGCTCGTGCAGCAGGTTCTGCGCGAAGCCCTCCAGCCAGACCCACGTGCCGTTCTTGTGGCGGAAGCGCAGCTCCCCGTGCGCTTCCTTCGTCGCCGTCGCGGCGAGCGACTCGAAGAGACGTTGTGCGGCAGCGCGCTCGCGCGGGTGGACGAAGTCGAGCAACGCCTGCCCGACGAGATCGGACTCGTTGTAGCCGAGGATGTTCGAAGTCGAGGAAGCGGCGAAGGAGAAGCGGAGGTTGGCGTCGAGAAGCGCGACGCCGCTCCAGCTCTTCTCGAAGATCGTGCGGAAGCGGCGCTCGCGCTGTTCGAGTTCGTGCTGCGAGCGCTTCCGTTCCGAGATGTCGCGGATGAACGCGGTGAAGAGCTGATCGCTGCCGGAGCCGACCTGCTCGATGGTCATCTCGATCGGGAACGGATGCCCGTTCGCGCCGCGGGCGATCGTCTCGATGCGGCGCCGCACGGTCGATTTCTTCGGCGCGTTCCGCGAGCGGGCGAGGAGGCGCTGGATCATCCGAAAGTCACGCTCCTCGAGCATCGACGGAGGGAACGTGCGGCCGATCATCTGGCGCGCCGTGAAGCCGAAGATGACCTCCGCCTGCGGGTTCCATTCGAGGATCGTCGTCTGGCTGTCGATCGTGACGACGGCGTCGAGCGCGGACGCGATGAGCTGCCGCAGCCGCTGCTCCGACTTGCGCAGCGCCGTCTCGGTGTGCGCGCGCGCCAGCGCCTCGCCGACGATGTTCGCCGTCGACTTCAGGAAGCCGAGCTCGAAGTCGCGGAACGTCCGCTCTTCCTTCCCATAAATGAGGAGAACGCCGAAGGGACCGTACTGTGTCTGGATCGCGATTCCGGCGCCGGAGCGGACGCCGTGATGATCGCGCAGGTGGGAGAGCTTGAAGCGCGTCTCGTCGGTCGACGTCGAGAAAGTAACAGGCGTCTCGGCGAGGTAGACGAACATGCCGATCGACTCGTCCTCCTCGGCGTCGCACGCGCAGCGGCTGAACGACTCGTCGGCGCCGATCGCGCCGCGCACGGCCATGCGGCCGTTCGGCGTCGCCTCGAGGATCCGGACGTGCGAGACGCCGAGCGTGAGCTCGACCAGAGCGCAAGCCTGCCCGAGGAGGATCATCGCGTCGACGCCGGTGAGCGCCGCCTGACCGAGCTCCGCGATCGCCGTCTCCTGCTGATTGCGGTGCTCGATCTCCACGCGAAGACGGCCCAGCTCATCGCGGTCGTCGCGCGCTCCGCCCGGGATGACGGCAAACGGGTGTTGCGGCTCCATCTCTCTATAGGGTCGCGTTGTTACGTCAGGTGTAAGCGCGAGAATAGCAGGGATCGGATGCCGGATGCCGGATGCCGATCTTCCAAAACGTGATCCGGCTCACAACCATGCGCGTCGAGCTGTGCGAGACTCCCGGCAACGAACAGCAGCACGACGAAACGGGGGCGTAACGCCCCTTTTTTGTTGATCAAAAAGGGGCGTAGCGCCCCTTTTTCCGTTGAAGGAGGAGACGATGCGAGTGAGAGTGGCGTTGTGGGTGGTCGGTCTGCTTCTCACCAGTCTGGTCGCCGAGGCGAGGCATCGGGCGGCTCCGACCGCGCCGGCCGCCGAATACGAGGGTGTGATCAAGGCTGTCGGAACGGGAACCATCACGGTGACGACGTCGCATCAGACCGACGTCGACTTCACGATCGACACAGCGACGCTGATCCGCAAGGGCGACACGACCGTCGATGCGAGCACCCTGGCCGTCGGCGATCAGGTCCACGTGAAAGCGACCTCCGCGAACAACGTGAACACGGCGGTGATCATCATCGTCCAGGAGCCCGACTCGGCCGAGCCGCCTGACGATTCGTTGAGCGTGGTGACAGCGAACGGGGTTGTGACGAACGTCGGCACCGACTCGATCGATGTGCACCGCGCCAACGGAACGGACGCGACGGTGAAGGTCACCGACGGCACGAGGATCAAGAAACACGGTCAGACGATTCACCTGGCAGACATCAAGGTGGGGGACCACGTCGAGGCGGTCGGGACGGCGGTGGACGCCACGACGATCGCGGCGCTGCAGATCGAAGTGGAAGACGGCAATCCCTCGGAAACGAACAAGGCGGAAGTGAGTGGAGCGGTGACAGGCACCGGTACGTCCTCCTTGACGATCAGTAATACGTACACGGTGAATGTAGATTCGAATACGCGCATCCGGAAGCAGGGAAAGGAGATCTCGCTGAGCGACGTCAAGGCTGGAGACTTCGTTCAGGCCGAAGGGACTCGTGTCGACGCGACCACGATCCTGGCCAGCGAGATCGAAGTGTCGGGAGGCGGCGGAAGGCACTGAGCCCCCGCTGCGAACCTTTCGTGGTGTGTGGACCGGCGGCGAAAGCCGCCGGTATTTTTTTGGGCTCTTTCTCCCGGGTCTGACGGGCACGTCAGATTTTTTCTGTCGTTCTGCTCGGAGGCTGTTATTATGAAGAGCCGGTCCCAACGCCGAAGCCCCAAAACCACCCGGAGAGGTCAATGAAGCATTTGAAATCGCTGCGGTTCGCCGTTCAGTTGCTGGTTCTGCTTCTTCTCGTTACCTCACTCAGCGCTGCTACGGTCACCACCAAATACGTCATCCTCTTCGACGTCGACAACTCGTCGGCGACCGGTTGCACCTACACCGTAGGTACGACCTCGATCGCGGGGATCGAACACGTCCTTACGACGACTGTCGACCGGAATGGTTCCACCGCGACAGTCTCCAAAGTCGAGCGCCAGCAGTGCTCCGGCGGGACATTCACCGCTCCGATCACCGTCGACTCCTCCGGATGGCCCGCGACGATCGGCGCTGACGGCGCGTTACATGTCGTCACGCACATCCCGAACAGCGTGTTCGGAACCACCGTCCCGAACAACATGCGCCTCTACATCGGCGTGCTCGAAGGCGGCGGAGCGAGCTTCATCGAAACCGCTCCGAACGGCACCCCGATCCTCTACCCGACGATCGGACCCCGCCACCGCGCCGTCTCGCACGAGGGCGTCCCGACGGAGCCGATGTCGCCCGTCCTCGATGGCACGTTCGCGTTCTTCGCCGGCCTGCCGCCGATGTTCCTCGGCCCTCCGGTCGTCACCGGCACGACGCAGCAGTTGATCAACAGCGTCTTCGGTTTCTCGGGGACGACGGACCTCTACTTCCTCTTCAACATCGGAGGAAGCGTCACCGGATCGCTCGTCGCGGTCGATGACAGTTACACGCTCGAGCAGGGCCACGGCATCGGCGCCGGCGCGCCCGGCGTGCTCTCGAACGACGTGAACACGACCGGCTCGCCGATGCTGGCGCAGTTGCTCACGACGACGAGCCACGGCACGCTGACGCTGAATTCCGACGGCAGCTTCCTCTACAACAACAACGGCACCGGGTTCGCGACCGACGCATTTACGTACAAGGCGACGGCGGCCGGCCAGTCATCCGATCCCGCGACGGTCACGTTCCACCTCACTACGGACAATCCGCCGGTCGGCGTGACCGACTCGTACTCGGTCGCGCACCACGGCACGCTCAACGTGCCGCCTCCGGGCGTTCTGACGAACGACCACGACCCGGACCACGATCCGATGACGGCGGTGCTCGCCACGCCACCGTCGCATGCCTCGAACTTCCACCTCAACAGCGACGGCTCGTTCACGTACACGCACGACGGCTCGAACACGCTCGCCGACAGCTTCACGTACCGCGCGACCGACGGCATCATCCCGTCGTTCCCGGTTACGGTGAACATCACGATCGGACCGGATCACGCTCCGGTCGCGGTTGCCGATAACTACACAGTCACCGAGGGTGGGACGCTGGCCGTGACGGCGCCGGGCGTTCTGACGAACGACACCGACTCCGATCACGATGCGATCACCGCGGTTCTCGTGACGCCTCCGGCGCACGCGTCGTCGTTCACGCTCAACGCGGACGGCTCGTTCCACTACGTCCACGACGACTCGGGATTGGCGACCGACACCTTCACCTACAAGGCCAGCGACGGCATTCTGACCAGCAACACCGTCACGGTGTCGATCACGATTACCTGTCCGACGATCACCGTCACGAATCCGGCGACGACGACCGGTACGGCCGGGAGCTCCTTCAGCCAGACCTTCACACAGACGGGAGCGAACGCCAGCGCTACCTTCACGACCACGAGCACCCTGCCGACAGGCCTCACGTTGTCGGCCACGGGCGTTCTCTCCGGTACGCCGACGCAGACCGGCTCGTTCCCGATCGTCGTCAAAGTGGCGGAAGCGACCGGCTGCTCCGCGACGGGCACGACCTACACGCTGGTGATCGGCTGCCAGACCATCAGTGTGATCAATCCGGCGACGACCACCGGCACGGTAAACGTGGCATTCAGCCAGACGTTCACCCAGTCGGGCGCCATCGGAGCGACCACGTTCTCGACCTCCAGCACGCTCCCGGCGGGTCTCTCGCTGTCGACCGGCGGAGTTCTCTCCGGCACGCCGACGCAGACCGGCTCGTTCCCGATCGTCGTCAAGGTGACCGATTCGAACGGCTGCCAGGGGACGGGATCGACGTACACGCTCGTCATCGGCTGCCAGGTGATCCCGGTGACCAACCCGGTGACCAACACCGGCACGGTCAACACCGCGTTCAGCCAGAGCTTCGGCGCCTCGAACACGATCGGAACGGTGACGTTCACGACATCGTCGACGCTGCCCGCGGGTCTATCGCTGGCCACGAACGGTACGCTCTCCGGTACGCCGACGCAGACCGGCTCGTTCCCGATCGTCGTCACGGCGACCGACGCGAACGGCTGCTCCGGCAACTCTTCGACCTACACGCTCACCATCGGTTGCCAGGTCGTCAGCGTCACGAATCCGTCCACCACGACCGGCACCGCGTCGGCGGCGTTCTCGCAGACCTTCACGGCGGGCAACACGATCGGCACGGTGACGTTTACGACCGCGTCGACCTTGCCGACCGGCCTGACGCTCTCCACCGGCGGCGTTCTCTCCGGCACGCCGACCCAGACCGGTTCGTTCCCGATCGTCGTGACGGCGACGGACGCGAACGGCTGCTCCGGCAGCGGCGCGACGTACACGCTGGTCGTCGGTTGCCAGACGATCCCGGTGACGAATCCGGCGAACAACGTCGGTACGGTCAGCTCGCCCTTCAGCGAGCAGTTCACACAGAGTGGCGCAATCGGAACGGCGACGTTCTCGACCGCTTCGACGCTCCCGACCGGTCTGACTCTGTCGAGCTCCGGCCTGCTGAGCGGTACGCCGACGCAGACCGGCACGTTCCCGATCGTCGTCACGGTCACCGACAGCAACGGCTGCACCGGCACCGGCGCGACGTACACACTCACCATCAACTGCCAGGTCATCACGGTCAACAATCCATCGGCCAACAGTGACCCGGCCGGCACGGCGCTGGTTGCGGCGAACTTCACGTTCACGCAGAGCGGCGCGGTGGGCGGGGCCACGTTCACGACGGCGTCGACACTGCCGACCGGCGTCACGCTGACGACGGCAGGCGTGCTCACCGGCACACCGACCCAGGGCGGCACGTTCCCGATCGTGGTCACGGTCACGGACGGCAACGGCTGCACCGGGACGGATTCCTCGTACACGCTGACGATCACCTGCCCGGTCATCACGGTCACGAACCCGGCGACCAGCACCGGCACGGTGAACGTGGCGTTCAGCCAGACCTTCACGCAGTCGGGCGGCATCGGAGCGACGACGTTCTCGACCGCCAACACGCTCCCGGCCGGCCTCGCGCTGTCGAGCGGCGGAGTGCTCTCGGGCACGCCGACGCAGAGCGGCTCGTTCCCGATCGTCGTCACGGCGACCGATTCGAACGGCTGCACCGGAACGGGATCGACCTACACGCTCGTCATCGGCTGTCAGGTGATCCCGGTGACCAACCCGGTGACCAACACCGGTACCGTCAACACGGCGTTCAGCCAGAGCTTCGGCGCCTCGAACACGATCGGAGCGGTGACGTTCACGACATCGTCGACGCTGCCGGTGGGGCTGAGCCTCGCCACGAACGGCACGCTCTCCGGTACGCCGACGCAGACGGGCTCGTTCCCGATCGTTGTTACGGCGACGGACGCGAATGGCTGCCAGGGCAGCGGCTCGACCTACACCCTAACC
>DASYSN010000174.1:0-1663 GCA_036003305.1 Thermoanaerobaculia bacterium | reverse complement strand
TACGAGATCGCCGGCGCGTCGCTGGTCGAGATGCGGATGGCGCATTGGAACTACGACCATACGAATGCCACTCCGGAGCAGCTGCGCGACGCGGTGGTGCAGATCGCGAAGGACGTCTGGAACCAGTATTACGCGCCGGTGTTCCACCAGCGCGACGTGACCCTGCTCGCCGTCTACGCGCACATGGTCGAGATCTTTCTCTACCTGCCCGACTATCCGATCGGACACATGATCGCGTTCCAGATCGAGGAGCAGATGAAGAAGGCGGGGAACGTCGGAAGCGAGTTCGAGCGGATGGCGAAGTTCGGCAGTGTCACGCCCGATTTCTGGATGAAACACGCGACCGGAGCGCCTGTGGGACCTGACGCGCTCTTTGCAGCTACTGCAAGAGCGCTGGAGACAATCCATTGAGGTTTGTAAAATCAGCGCCCAGGAATGTTTCCGGAAGAATTCTCCGATCTGCTGAATGTGCGCGGCAAGCGGCTGCTGGCTGACCCGCCGCGATTCGAGGTGTTTCGGAAGCGCGGCGCGACGCCGATCGTCGTGCTCGACGACATTGTCGACAGCGGGAAGGTCGACGGCTGCATTGAGGCGCTCGACCGCGAGGTCTATCCGGCCCTGATGCGGATGCACTCGCCGATTCCGCGCGAGGCGCTGACGAAGCTTCGCGAGAATTATGAGGAGAGGCTTCAGAAGACGAGCCGCGTCCGGACGGCGACGCTGAACTCGGCGAAATCTCGGGCGCTCGACGCGGCGCGGAAGGTCGGACTCGCGCAGATGATGCGCTCGGAGTCGTTCGTGCGGTTCGCCGAGGTCGTCGTGGGTGGTGCATTGAACCGGTCGCACTGGGGACGCCAGGTCATTTGCTACGGCGCGGGCGACTACACCGGACCGCACAACGACCATCACCCGCAGTCGAAGGTCGCGCGCAACGGCTTCGTCGATGTGCACATCATGTTTTCGAACAGCGCCGTCGCGTCGCAGCTCCTCGTGTACGAAGAGCAGGGATTTCTCTCGAAGTCACACGAGGTGGCTGTGCCGTCGAGCGTCGCGCTCTATCGCCTCCCCTTCTGGCACTACACGACGCCGCTGCTCGCGAAGCGCGGACGCGAGGCCGAAGCGCGCCGCTGGCTGCTCCTCGGCTCGTTCGATTTCGACCCGCCGCTGCCGAAGCTCAGGTACCGGTAGCGCTGATCCCGGCGAGGCGGCCCGAGGCCCACGCCCACTGAAAGTTGTAGCCGCCGATGCGGCCGTCGACATCGAGGATCTCGCCGCAAAGATAGAGGCCGGGACAGATGCGCGACTCCATCGTCGCCGTGTCGATCTCCGACAGCGGCACCCCGCCGGCCGTCACCTCAGCGTAGTCGAATCCGCGATCGCGGACGACCGGCAGCCGCAGCTCGAGGAGATCGCGAATCAGGCGCCGTCGCTCCTCGCGGGTTGCGTCTTTCGGTCCGAGGAGGTCCCAGAGACGTGCGGGTACCTGCTGGCGAATGCTGCGGGGCGCGTCGATCAGCTTCGCGTCGAGCGACTCGAAGCTCTCGCCCGGCAGAACGTTCGCGGTCAGCGTCGCCGGCTGGCTCGCGATCCAGTGACGGCTGATGTCGAGCACCACGGGGCCGCTGAGACCGAAGTGCGTGAAGAGCATCGAGCCGCGCTCGCG
>DASYSN010000173.1:0-30813 GCA_036003305.1 Thermoanaerobaculia bacterium | reverse complement strand
GGCGTGCCCCGCCTCGAATGAAGAGATCGCGTCGACGTTCGAGCAGAACGCGAAGGCGGTCGAAACGAAGCTCGGCAGCATCGACGAAGCGAAGTGGAGCGGCCCCGCGAAGTTCAACATGGGCGGCCAGACGGTGTGGGAAACGACGGTCGAGGAGATGTTCTGGGGCTATATCTTCGACATGGTCCATCACCGCGGCCAGCTCGCGGCGTACATCCGTCCGATGGGCGGCAAGGTGCCGTCGATCTACGGGCCGTCGGCCGACGACAGCGGGGAGTAGGGCACTGTCATCCTGAGCCGGCGTAGCGCGGCGAAGGATCCGTAGGTTCAGGCGCGGCGCATGAGGCACCGGGTCCTTCGCTGTCCTCCGCTTCGCTTCGGCAGCTCAGGATGACAGACGTTTCTTCTTCTTGATCGCGGACACGCCGCTCGCCTTGAGGACCGACGGCCACCACGCGTCTGCCGTGCCGGTCGACCAGCGATCGCGCACGGCTTCGCGGGTGATGTTCGCCGGCGCCGGAACGAGGGCGTTCAGGCGATCGTAGATGCGGACGCGTTGGTCGGCGGTCGCCGCTCGCGGCAGCAGGTTGAGGAGCGTGAACGCGTCCTTCGTCCGCGCGGTGCGAAGGATGGTGTCGAGGGACGCATCCGGCCGAAACGGCGCGTCGTCGAACACCGGCGCACTGACGTTCCCCTCGGCGTCGATGGTCGCACGCGCATTCGCGGGAACGAGCGACTGGATGAAGCCGTATCGAAGGTCCACCCAGCCGGCGGTCACATGGAGCACACCGGCACCCGACGGCTCGACCGACAACGTGTACTCGCACCCGAGGTCGATGGCGCTCGCTTTCGGCGTATTCACCATGAAGACGCCGGGGGGCGAGGTGGTGGTGGCGTGAATCGATCCTTGCCGAAGATCGAGTAGATAACGATCGGGGCGGCTCTGGAGCAGTTGCACGGTCGTGTGCGGCGCGACGTCGATCGTCCCGATCGAGGGTGCCTTGATGCGTGTACCGAATCGCGTGGTCTGCACGATCTCGCCGTCCCGGAGCGTGCGCGGCCGCGGCACTAGCACGCCGGCCGCAACCGCGATCACAATTGCGGCGGCTACGGCGTACGGCCACCGCCGCGCTTCGCGGGGCTCCTGGCGCACGGCGCGGAAGTCGGGCATTTGCGGCGCACCGCGATAGCGTGCGAGCAGCGTCTCGAAGCGTTCTTCGTCAGTCATCGGTCACTCCCAGCCTTTCGCGCAGGAGGCGCATCCCTCGATGGAGGTTCACGCGCACCGACCCGGAGGTGAGGCCGGTGCGCTGCGCGATCTCATCGGCCGACATCCCTTCCACGAGCCGGAACATCAGCGTCTCGCGATAGCTGCACGGCAACGCACGAATCGCCGCGAGCGCTCGGGCCGCGTCGAGGGCGTCCTCCTGGTGCGCGCGTCCGGCCACCTTCCAATCGAGATCCATCCGCTCCAGAACGCTCCTTCGCGAATCCTCGGCGCGATTCCGTGCGATGCGCGTGATCCACCCGGCGAATGCCGCCGGCTCCCGCAGCATCCGCAGCTTCTGATACGCGGTGATGAAGACCTCCTGCACGACGTCGTCGACGTCGCTCGCGGCGAGCCGCCCGAGGAGGACGCCGTGGACGACCGGCGCATAGCGCGTGTAAAGCGATTCGAAAGCCGGAACGTCGCCACGTTGCGCGGCGCGCACGAGCGCGGCGTCGGTCTGCAGACTCTCCACCATCGAAAGACGTGTTCCGAAGGGAGAGTGTTAACACGTTAACGCTCGTCGCGGAGAAGGCGTCTTCAGAGCATGAACCACCTTCTGCTGGTCACGCTCCTCACCTTCCTTTCGCCGTCGCACCTCGTCATCGCGCCGCCGGGCGAGCCGGGCGTCCGCATCGTCGTCAGCGGGCATGTGCTCGACGCGAACGGACTGCCGGTGCCGCACGTCGTCATCCGCGCGTACCACACGGACGCGCGCGGGCACTATCGCGCCGATAACAGGATGTACAGCGACACCTTGCCGCCGCGGCTTCAGGGGACGCTCCGCACCGCCGACGACGGTTCGTACGTCATCCAGACAATCCGGCCCGCTCCGTATCCGAACCGCTCCACGCCCGCACACATCCATTTCGAGCTGCGGCCGCCGAATGGCCCGCACGAGTACGCGATCCTCTACTTCGCCGATGACCCGCTCCTGACGCACGAGCAGCGCGCGAAACAGCCGCAGGCGATCTGCCGTCTCGCTCCGGTGAACGGCGTTCTCCACTGCACGCGCGACTTCCACCTCGGCAAGGAAGGCGAAGAATGAGACGCATTGCGTTTCTGCTGCTGCTCGCAGCATCGACCGCACACGCGGAGACGACGCGCTACCTCGTGCGGCCGACCTACACCTCGATCCGATTCTCGATCGTGAAATGGGGCGTGATGAAGGAGGAAGGGATCTTCCGCGACTTCACGGGAACGCTCGATTTCGATCCCGCGCATCCGGAGCAGTCGCGCATCGAGATCACGGTCCAGGCGCCGAGCATCGACACAAAGAACGAGACGCGTGATCAGGTCGTGCGATCGGACGATTTCCTCGACGTCGCGCGATATCCGACTCTCTCGTTCGTCAGCCGTGCGGTGAGCCGGGAGGGCAGCCGCTGGTTCGTTACCGGCGATCTGACGATTCACGGAACGGCGCGCCGGATCCGCGTTCCGATCGCCCAGCTCGGGATGCGTGCCCTGCCGAACATCGGAAAGCTTGCCGCGTTCGAGACGTCCTTTACCGTCAACCGCCGCGACTACGGCGTCCTCGGGACGCGGTGGGGCGCGATACCGGGAACGCTCGACGATACCGTCGAGATCCACATCATCGTCGGCGGAATCAAGCCGGCGCGCTAACGCGACCGCGCGAAGAGGCGGAAGAAGAGCGCGGTGCCGAGGCCCCAGGCGCCGTTGACCGTGAGTCCGAGGATCACGTTCGACGGGGTGTGCGGCATCACCTGGTGCTTGAGCGGCGCGGCGACGTAGGCGGCGACGAGGGTCGGGAAGATCGCGCCGAAGACGATCGCGGCGAGGAAGTACGCGCCTTCGTTCCGGATCTTTGCGATCGCCGGAATGAGAATCAGGCCCCAGACGCCGCCCCAGAACGCGAGCGAGATCACCGCCGGCACGCCGAACGGCGGCACCGGCGTCATCGCGTATGGCATGTGTGGCGTGACGCCGGCGATGTGGAGCAGCCACAGCGCGGGTTGATGAAAGATCAGCGTCGCTAAGAAACCGGCGAGGAACTCGAGCAGAACGCGTTTCGCCATGCCGCTGATGATACGCCTCAGGAACGGTCGAGGCGGCAGGCGAAGCAGCCGTACGATGGGAAGCGGACGTGCAGGAACGCGGTGTCGGCCCGCGCGAACGACGTTGCGCTCGATGGCCTCGGCGCTCTCGTTCGCGTTGTTCATGCCGATAGAACACGGCTAGTGGGCCGCGCGTTCGGAGACCCCCTCATCCGCCTTCGGCACCTTCTCCCCCGTCACCGGGGGAGAAGGGCACTCGATTGAAGGGTCTTGCGAGAATCCTGAATCGAGCGCCCTTCGCCCCCGGTGACGGGGGAGAAGGTGCCGAAGGCGGATGAGGGGGCTACGCAACCACTGCGCGGAAATAGTCGATCGTGCGCTGCAGCCCTTCGTCCAGCGGAACGCTGGGCTCCCAGTTGAGGAGCGTGCGGGCCTTCGTGATGTCGGGACGGCGGACCTTCGGGTCGTCGACGGGAAGCGGGCGGAACTCGATCGGGGCGGTGGTGCCGGTGAGGGCTTTGATGCGCTCGGCGAACTGGAGGACGGTCATCTCGGCCGGGTTGCCGATGTTCGTCGGGTTCACTTCGTCAGACATCAGGAGGCGATAGATGCCTTCGATGAGATCGGAGACGTAGCAGAAGGAGCGCGTCTGCGAGCCGTCGCCGAAGACGGTGAGCGGCTCGTTTTTCAGAGACTGGGAGATGAACGCCGGGACGACGCGGCCGTCGTTGATCCGCATTCGCTCGCCGTACGTGTTGAAGATGCGGACGATCCGCGTCTGCACGCCGTGAAAGCGGTGATATGCCATCGTCATCGCTTCGGCGAAGCGCTTCGCCTCGTCGTAGACGCCGCGCGGACCGACCGGGTTGACGTTGCCCCAGTAGTCCTCTTTCTGCGGATGCACGAGCGGATCGCCATACACCTCGGAGGTCGACGCGATGAGGTACCGCGCGCCTTTGTCCTTGGCGAGGCCGAGGGTCTTGTGCGTGCCGAGGGAGCCGACCTTCAGCGTCTGGATCGGCTTCTCCAGGTAGTCGATCGGACTCGCCGGCGACGCGAAGTGCAGCACGTAATCGACGTTCCCCTCGACATAGATGTAGTTGGTGACGTCGTGCTTGATGAACGTGAAGCCGTCGCGGCCGAAGAGGTGCTTGATGTTCTCCGGCGAGCCGGTGAGGAAGTTGTCGATGCAGACGACCTCATGGCCGCGCGAGAGAAAGAGATCGCAGAGGTGCGATCCGACGAAGCCCGCCCCACCCGTGATGACTGCTCGACCCACTACACGGGCTCCTTCGCGAGCGACTTGCGAAAGTCCTCAGCACGGCCGACCGAGAAGTAGTCGAATCCCTGAGCGCGCATCCGCTTCGGATCGTAGACGTTGCGCAGGTCGATGACGACCGGCTGCTTCAGCGCCTTCTTGATCTTGTCCAGGTTCAGCGCGCGGAACTCGTTCCACTCCGTCGCGATGACGAGCGCGTCGGCGCCGCTGGCCGTCTCATACGCGTCCGCGCAATACGTGACGTCGACGAAGATCGACTTGCAGTTCTCCGTCGCCTGCGGATCGTAGGCACGGACGTTCGCGCCGCGCTCCTGCAGGCCGTTGATGATCGGGATGGTCGGCGAGTCGCGCATGTCGTCGGTCTCCGGCTTGAACGCCAGACCGAGCATCGCAATCGTCTTGCCCGCGACGCTGCCGAGAGCTTCTTCGATCTTGGTGACCATGCGCTGCTTGATGTCGGCGTTCACGCGCAGCACCGCTTCCATGATCTGGAACTCGTAGCCGTAGCGCCGCGCGATGTCGGCCATCGCCGAGGTGTCCTTCGGGAAGCACGAGCCGCCGAAGCCGGGGCCGGCCTGCAGGAATTTCGGACCGATGCGGGAGTCGAGACCCATGCCGATGGCGACGTGGTGGACGTTCGCGCCGACGCGCTCGCACACCTGCGCGATCTCGTTGATGAACGTGATCTTCGTGGCGAGGAAGCCGTTGGAGGCGTACTTGATCAGCTCCGACGACTCGACGTTCGTCACGACGAACGGAATCTCGAGCGAGTGCAGCGGCGCGTAGATCTCTTTCATCAGCGCGATCGACTCTTCGTCGGAGGCGCCGATGACGACGCGGTCGGGCCGCATGAAGTCTTCGATCGCCGAGCCTTCGCGGAGGAACTCCGGATTCGAGACGACCGAGGCGCGGTGCCGGGTGCCCGACTCCTCGACGATCCGCTCGATCATCCGGCCGGTGCCGATCGGCACGGTCGACTTCGTGATGATCAGCTTCGGCCCGTTCATGTGCTGCGCGATGGTGCGGGCGACGTCCTCGACGTAGCGAAGGTCGGCCGAGCCATCGGCTTTCGGCGGAGTGCCGACGGCGATGAAGATCGCGCGCGCGGCCTTGATCGCCTCGGAGAGGTTGGTCGTGAAGCGCAGCCGCCCTTCGTCGACATTCTTGCTCACGAGCTGGTCGAGGCCCGGCTCGTAGATCGGGATGCTGCCCTCGCGCAGGGCCGCGATTTTTCGTTCGTCGATGTCGACGCACACCACGTCATTGCCAAAGTCGGCCAGACCGGCGCCGGTGACGAGACCGACGTAGCCCGTGCCTATGACGGCGATATCCACAGAAGACTCCTCGTGTTTTTTTCTAGCATGAAGCCGGCCTAGTACGGTGGCGGAACGGCCGGCGTCGTCGTAGTAGTCGTCGTCACGGGGGGCGGTGCCGTCGAAGACGCGGGGGCTGTGCCGCCGTCGCCTCCAACGGGTGGCGGAGGTACGGCCGGCGGCGGAGTCGGCGTCGCGGGAGCTGTCTTCTGCTCCTCGTTGTACCGCTTCTGGATCCCGCTCTGCTGCCGGTTGCGAATCAGCCAGCGGAGGAGCTTCGATTCGTTGATGCCGATCAGGATGTCGTTGATCGACTCGTACACCGAAGGGTCGGTGATCATCTTCCCCGCCGTCCCCTGGCCGGTGTTCAGCTTCGTCACGGTTTCGTCGAGCTGGTGCACGAGACCCGTGAACTCGTTGAGCGCCTGGTCGCCGTACGCCTTGTCGTTGATCAGGCGCGGCACGAGGCCCTGGCCGGTCTGGAGGCTCGTTGAAAAGGTCGCGAGGTTCGCGGACGTGGTGCGGAGGTTGTCGACGAGCTCGTAGACCTTCCTCTTGCCTTCAGGATCGTTGATCAACGCCGGAAGGACGCCGTTGCCGGTCTCGAGTCCCTTTTGAATGCCGGCCGCCACCGTCTGCAGCGACTGCGCACTGCCGAGGAGGGAGGACGTGAGCTGGTCGGCGAACTTGTCGTCGTAGAGCAGCTTTCCGGCGACGCCGCGACCGCTCTCCATGTGCGCGAGCGCGGCGTTGGTCTTGTTGAGCGTCAGCAGGAACGTGTCGGTGAGGCGCTGCTTCGTCTCGGGAGACGTCGTCAGCTCGCCGATGAGACCTTCACCGCGGTCGACGCGGCCGAGGATGTTCTTGAGTGAGTAAGAGATCTGGACGAAGTTGTCGACGAGGTCCTCGCCGGACGAGATGAGCTGATCAACGTTCGTCTCGCGCTGCGCCGGAATGACCGATCCCGGCTCGAGCGCCGGGAAGCGCGGATCGCCCGGCGTGATGTCGATGTAGCTATCGCCGGAGAGAAGCCCGAGCTTCTTGAGCCGGACGCGCGAGTCGCCGCGAATCAGCTCGGCGTACTTGCGGTCGACCATCAGCGAGATCTCGACCGCGCGCTTCTTCGGGTCGCGAGGGAGCTTGATGTCGCGGACGACTCCGACCGTGACGCCGGAGATCTTGACCGGGTTGCCTTCCGCGAGTCCGGCCACGCTTTCGAACCGGACGTCGTATTCGTTCTTGCGCGCCCAGATCTTCGACTCGCTTCCGATGAAGAAGAGAAAGATCATCAGCACGGTCAGCGCGACGGTGATCAGGACACCGACGCGAATCGTTTTGTTTTGAGAAGTAGGGGCCATAGTTCCTATCCGGGTTGCGCAGCAGTAACCATACTCGACCGCAGGAAATCGCGCAGCACGGGATGATCGGAGTTACGCGCCTCCTCCATCGTTCCGATCCACTCGAACACGCCGCGGTCCAGGAACGCGATGCGGTCGCCGACCGAAAAGGCCGACTGGATGTCGTGCGTCACGACCACCGAAGTGACGTTGAGTTTCGATTGCAGGTCGATGATCAGCTCGTTGATCTTCTGTGCGGTGATCGGGTCGAGACCGGTGGTCGGCTCGTCGTAGAGGATCATCTTCGGATCGAGCACGATCGACCGCGCCAGACCGACGCGTTTCCGCATGCCGCCCGAGAGGTCGACCGGCATCAGTTGCTCGGTATTCGGCAGATTCACCAGCTCGAGGCGCTCGCGGACGGCGCGCTCGATCTCTTCCTCGCTCATCTCCGTATGCTCGCGGAGCGGGAACGCGACGTTCTCGAACACATTCATCGAGTCGAACAGCGCGCCGCTCTGGAAGAGCATCCCGAACTTCTTGCGGACGCGATACAGCTCCTCTTCCGGCAGGTCGGTGATGTCTTCGTCCTCGACCAACACGCGCCCTTCGTCCGGCGCTTCGAGACCGAGCATGTGGCGAAGGGTGACCGATTTCCCGGTTCCCGAGCCGCCGAGGATCACGAGAACCTCACCGCGATAGACCTTCAGGTTCACGCCGCGGAGGACGAGCTTCGAGCCGTACGCCTTGTGCACGTCGACGAACTCGACGAAGACGTCGCGCATGTGCCGCCGGCGATCGGGCGTCGGACGCTCTTCGGCCCGGCGTTCCGGTGTGATGGTGTCGGTCATCCCCTGCTATCCAATGAGGAGAAACAGCTTAGTCAGAAAGAAATCCATGATCAAAACGGTGATGGCGCCGCTGACGACCGTCATCGTCGTGGCACGGCCTACGCCATCCGCTCCACCGGTCGTGCGCAGTCCGTTGAAGCAGGCGATCAAGCCGATGGCGAAGCCGAAGAAGAGCGTCTTCATCACGCCGGAAGCGAGGTCGTTGAACGCGACAGTCTCGATGACGCTGCGAAGGTAGAAGCTCGCGTCGAGGTGCAGGTTCCCGGTCGCGACCACGAGACCGCCCATGATCCCGACGAAGCAGGAAATGATGGTCAGCAGCGGGAACATGACCGTCGTCGAGAAGACGCGCGGGAAGACGAGCTTGCGAATCGGATTCGTGGCGAGTGCGCGGAGCGCGTCGATCTGCTCGGTGACCTTCATCGTCCCGATCTCCGCGGTCATGCCGGCGCCGACGCGGCCTCCGACCATCAGCGACATCAGGACCGGCGCGAGCTCGCGCACGAGCGACAGCGAGACGACCTTGCCGATGAACAGCTTCCCGCCGAACTCCGCGAGGGAGTACGCCGTCTGCAGCGCGAGCACCATCCCGATGAACAGCGACGTGATCGCGACGATCGACAGCGACCGGACGCCGATCGACTCGAACTGAGCGATCACGAGGTCCCGTTCGTAGGGCCCTCGAAAGATCATCTGCAGCACGGTCCACCCGAGCTGCGAAAGTTCGCCGACATACGACATCGTCCCGGTGAACTTCGCACGAGCACGGGGAAAGAATCGCGGGCCGGTGACCGGGGCCAGATCAGCGGCGGTGGTCATTGTCGTATCGGAACGGCATCGCAGCGGTTTTCATTCAAGTCTGCCTTTAATGAGTGGCGATTCATTAAAGGTTGGGCGACGTAAGGTTTAATATCTTACGTTAGATGGACAAGACAGGACGAATCGTCCGGACCGCGGACGGCTATTCGGCATTCGTGCCGAGTCCGCTGCCGCCGCGGATCGAGATCAACTGGGAGCTCTCACGGATCCTCTCGGAGGCGGACCGCGCGATTGGGAGTCTCGCCGGGAGCGGCCACATGCTGCCCGATCCCGAGCTCCTCATCCAGCCGCTGATGCGACGCGAGGCGGTGCTGTCGAGCAAAATCGAGGGAACGCAGGCTTCGCTCGCCGATCTCGTTGCGTACGAGAGCGCCGGGGCCGACTCCGGAGACGCGCACGAGGTGTCGAATTACGTGACCGCATTGAACTACGGCCTCGAGCGCCTGGAGGGACTGCCGCTCAGTTTGCGGTTCATCCGCGAGATCCACGAAAAACTGATGCGGGGTGTCCGCGGCGGCGACCGTGCGCCGGGAGAGTTCCGGCGGAGCCAGAACTGGATCGGGGCGCCCGGGTCATCGATCACCAACGCGACCTACGTACCGCCGCCTGTTGCGGAGATGCATCGGGCGCTCGACGCTCTGGAGAAGTTCCTCCACTCCCCGTCCATGTTGCCGCCGCTGGTGAAGACCGCCCTCGTTCACTACCAGTTCGAAGCAATTCACCCGTTCCTCGACGGCAATGGCCGCGTCGGGCGGCTTCTGATCGCGTTCGTGCTGAGAACGGAGGGTGTTCTCGAGCAGCCGCTCCTCTACCTGAGCGCGTTTTTCGAGCGGCATCGCCGTGAGTACTACCGCCTGCTGCTCGCCGTCAGTTCGGGCGGCGCGTGGACGGAGTGGATCACATTCTTCTTGCGAGCGGTGGCCGAGCAGGCACGTGATGCGGGCCGCCGGATCCGTGCACTGATCGACTTGCGCGACAAGTACAGGCGGAGCGTGGCAGGAGCGCGAAACGCGAGAGCGTTGCAGGACGTCGTCGATGGTCTCTTCGTCTTGCCCGCGGTCAGCGTCACATCGCTCGCGAAGCGATTGAACGTCTCCTATCCCGCTGCAAAGACCAGTCTCGAAAAACTGGTGCAGGCCGGGATCGTCTGGCCGACGAAACAAGGCCGCGAGACGTGGTACTTCGCCGACGAGATCGTCCGAACCGTCGAAGCTCCCTAGCGCCTACTGCCCTCCGCCGAAAATCCGGCGGAGCAGGC
Source organism: Thermoanaerobaculia bacterium (assembly GCA_036003305.1). Classification (GTDB taxonomy): domain Bacteria; phylum Acidobacteriota; class Thermoanaerobaculia; order Gp7-AA8; family Gp7-AA8; genus DASXHZ01. The sequence continues at coordinate 20,674 of DASYSN010000173.1, read as the reverse complement.
CGCGGATTCCGCGCGACGGGCGGCGCTGGTCGGCAGGCCGCTGCTGTTGAGGCATCGTCTGCGGCTGCGAGATGTCGTTCGGTACCTGTCCCTCGGCACGTTCGGTATTCATCTGCTGCATCGGGTCTTCGCGGAGGAACGGGATCGGTTCTCCGCTTCCGGCGTGCAACGGACAAACCGACGTCGGCTCGGTGCCGGAGACGAAGATTTCATCTCGCGTCTGCGGGCAGAAAGGGGTCGCGAGCATGCCGCTCTGCGGGTCGATCTGGCGGTCGACGACATCCTCGGGGCGCTTCCAGTCTACGTCCGGCACGAGGCCGGCGATCCGGTTCATGTGTTGCGTCCAGATCGGGACGCACGCCTCGCCGCCCGCGAGGCGGATACTGTGGTTGTCGTCGAATCCGACCCACACCAGCGAGAGGATGCGCGGCGAGTAGCCGATGAACCACGCGTCGTGGTAGCTGCTCGTCGTGCCGGTCTTGCCGGCGAACGCCCGCGTGAATCCGAGATTGCGCGCCTTGGCGGCCGTCCCGTACACGAAATCGTCCTTGAGGATGTCGTTCATGACGTACGACACGCTCGCAGGCGCCACGCGCTTCATCTTCACCTCGCGCGACTCGAGGAGCTTGCCGTCGCGCGTCGAGACCGCGAGGATCGAGATCGGCTCCGCCTTGACGCCGAGATTTGCGAACGCCGAGTAGGCGTACGCGATCTCGAGCGGCGTCACTTCGAATGCGCCGAGGGCCATCGAGGGGTAGGGCTCGAGACGCGACTCGATCCCGATCGTCGATGCCGTCTTCATCACGTTCGTGACGCCGGCGTCGATCGCGGCGCGGACCGCCGGGATGTTGTACGAGTAAGCCAGCGCGGTACGCACCGTGACGCGGCCGTGGTAGCGCAGGTCGTAGTTCTGCGGCTCCCAGACGTTGTTTCCGACTCGAACGCTGATCGGCGAGTCGTCCAGAACGGTCGCCGGCGTGAACGCCTGCTGGCCGCGCGCAGGATCCATCGCGGTGGCATACACGAACGGCTTGAAGAGCGATCCCGGCTGACGCTTCGCCTGGATCGCGCGGTTGAACTGCGTCTTCGAGTAGTTGCGACCTCCGACGAGCGCCTTCACGTATCCGGTGCCGGGCTGGATCGTCAGGATCACGCCTTCGAGCGGCGTCTGCGACTTCCGAAGGTAGGAGTACTTCTTATTCAGGTCGGCGATGCCGGAGTCGAGAGCCGTCTCGGCCGACCGCTGCATCATCGTGTCGAGCGTCGTGAAGATCCGAAGACCCTCGGTCTTGAGCTGTGTCTCCGGATACGTCTCCCGGAGCTGCTTCATCACGAGGTCGACGAAGAACGGCGCGCTGCGCGACGTCTTCGGGAAGCGCGAAACAGCGAGCGGCGATGCGATGGCGCTCGCGTACTCGTCGGGCGTGATCATCGCCTGATCGCGCATCAGGTCAAGAACCGTGTCGCGGCGCGGCTTCGCGCGCTCGGGATACTTGAGCGGCGACAGCACGTTCGGAGAGCGGATGATCCCGGCGAGCGTCGCAGCCTCGGGCAGCGTCAGATACGTGACGTGCTTTCCGAAGTAGACCTGGGACGCCTGCTCGACGCCGAGAATCTGCACCGAGCCGTTTTGGCCGAGGTAGATCTCGTTGAGGTACGCCTCGAGAATCTCGTCCTTCGAGTACCGCGCCTCGAGCAGGATCGCCATCACCGCTTCGACGATCTTGCGCCGCCACGATCGCTCGAAGTCGCGATTGAGATTCTTCACGAGCTGCTGCGTCAGCGTCGAGCCGCCGTGCGTGAGGTTCTTGTTCCGGATGTCGGTGATCAGCGCGGCCACGGTGCCGCGAATCGAGATTCCTTCGTGGTGGTAGAAGTTCTTGTCCTCGGTCGAGATGATTGCGTTCGAGACCACCTTCGGGACGGCGCTGAGCGACACCGGCTGCCGGTCTTCCATCTCGTTGTCGTAGATCGAGGTGATGAGCTCCGGCTCGATGCGGACGCCGCGCAGCGGGACGTTATCGTCGAGCCGGCGGACCGCGTGGACCACGTTGCCCTCGAATTCGACGACGACCGGCAGCGCGCGGAACTCCATGTCGGGATAGTCGAAGTTCTGGAGGTACAGCTCGAGGTTGCCGTCGACGTAGCGGTATTCGCTCGGGTTCGCGACGCGCGTCTTCACCTCGTGATAGCCGACGTTGTTCAGCTTCGGCTCGAGGAGCGTCCGAGGAAGCGACATGCCGGGGATGATCGGCGTCGCGTCGGAATAGACGCGGCTCGGCAGGTCGAAGCGCCGGGACGAATCGAATTTCTTCGTGACGACGACGTACGCCCATCCGATGAAACCGATGAACGCGACGAACACGACCATCGCGAGAAACGCGAGGCCTGCCGAGTGTCGCCAGAGGAAGTCTTTGAAGCGGGAGCGCTTCGCCATCTATCGAGGGTAAACGGTCAGGTCGCCAAAAGCGATTCCGTCAGCATCAGCGCGAGCGATCGCATGCCGAAGGTGTGCGGCGAGCCCGCTTCCGGCTTGATCCACTCGCGGATCGGGAGGAGAAACCCGGTCTTGGGCCTGTGGAGGATCTCGTGCGGCAGCGGCGCGGCGGGCGCGGCCGTGAGGAGCTTCTTTTCGTAATCGTGCGCCGCGACAATGACCGGCGCGATCTTCATCAGCAGGTGCGCGTCGACGAGAGGCACGCGGACCTCGACGGAGTGAGACATGCTGGTCCAGTCGATGTCGCGCAGCAGCTGATCGCCGAGAAAGTACGTCGACTCGAGCGCGGCGACGCGCGCGAACGGGCTGCCGGGATCGGGCGTGATCGACGCGGCGATCTGCTCGCGGAGCTCGAGACGCCGGAGCCCCTCCCGCACGAACTCGCGCGGCAGAACGCCGGAGAGCTCTTCGGGCATGAAGAGGCCGCGCTTCAGGAGGTACGCGCCGGCGTAATCGCTCGCGTACATCAGCGACGATCCCGACTTCGGACTCGATTTCGCCGGCCGGATGGCGTTGTAGAAGCTCCGGAAGGCGCGCCCCAGGCCCGGGACGCGCGACGCGAATCGCAGCGTATTCACGAACCGCGGGATCTTGCGGAACGTGGTGTATCCGCCGAACAGCTCGTCGCCGCCGGTCCCGCTGAGCATCACCTTCATCCCGAGCTCGCCCGCCGCCTTCGAGACGTAGTAGGAATTCCAGCCGTCGATCGTCGGCTGGTCCATCGCGGCGAGGATCCGTGGGAGATCGGCGTGAAACTCGTCGTGTGTGACGGTACGGATGATGTGGTTGAAGCCGTAGTGCCGCGCGAGGACCGTCGCGAGGGGCGCTTCGTCCTGCTCGCTGCCGGCGAACTCCTGCGTCCGGATCGTGACGCCGGTCAGGTCGTGGTACCCCGCCTCGCACGCCAGCGCGACGACCGTCGTCGAGTCCTTGCCGGCAGACAGAAACGCGCCGAGCGGAACGTCGGCGACCAGGTGATAGCGGACCGATTCCTCGATTGCTTCCGTGACTAGGTCTTGCCACTCGCCGTGCGGCACTTCGTGCGCCCGCTCGACGCCGCGCTTGTACACGTCGGCGAGCGAGAAGTAGCGATCGATGTTGACGTCTCCGTGCGAAGTGATCGTGGCGTGATGGCCCGGCTGGAGCGCACGGATTGCGCTGTGTGTCGTGAACGGCTGCGGGACCGTGCCGCGGACGAGGAACCCGACGATGCCGGCGGGATCGACTTCGCGCGATACGCCGCCACCCGCGAGCAACGCCTTCACTTGCGACGCGACGCGGACGACGCCGTTCTCGATCGCGTAGTACAGCGGCTTGATGCCGTACGGATCGCGGGCGAGAAAAAGCGAGCGCTCGCGAGCGTCCCACACCGCGAACGCGAACATGCCGCGCAGCTTCATCAGCATCGCCTCGCGCTCGCGCGCGAACATCGTCAGCAGGATCTCGGTATCGGAGTGCGTCCGGAAGGTCAGCCCCTCGCGCTCCAGGTCGGCGCGCAGCTCCTTGTAGTTGTAGATCTCGCCGTTGAAGACGATCGCGTAACGGCCGTCGGCGCTGCACATCGGCTGATGGCCGTGCTCGGAGAGGTCGATGATCGAGAGACGGCGGTGCCCGAGGGAGATGCGGCCGTCGGGCGAGTGCCATTCGCCGCAATCGTCCGGGCCGCGGAAACGCATCGCATCGCGCGTGCGCTGCAGCTCCTCCCGATTGACGGGAGGAGCCGAGTCACGAAACGCGTAGATGAGATTGATACCGCACATGAATCAGAGCGGAGATCGGAGTGAGGAGAGCGGAGAAGCTTCTCCTTCCGTCTCCCGACTCCCCTCTCCCATCTACATGTTCGACATTGCGTTCAGGAACTCCGCGTTCGTGCGCGTCTTGTCGAGCTTTTCGATGAGCAGCTCCATCGACTCGACGGTCGACAGCGGCGAGAAGACCTTGCGGAGGACCCAGATGCGATTGAGCTCGTTGCGCTCGAGCAGCAGTTCCTCTTTGCGCGTGCCCGACTTGTTGATGTCGATCGCGGGGAAGACGCGCTTGTCGGAGAGCTTGCGGTCGAGGTGGACCTCGAGGTTGCCCGTGCCCTTGAACTCCTCGAAGATGACGTCGTCCATGCGGGAGCCGGTGTCGATCAGCGCGGTGGCGATGATCGTCAGCGAGCCGCCTTCCTCGACGTTACGCGCCGAGCCGAAGAAGCGCTTCGGACGCTGCAGCGCGTTCGAGTCGACGCCTCCCGAGAGCACCTTGCCCGACGGCGGGACGACCGTGTTGTAGGCGCGCGCGAGACGCGTGATGGAGTCGAGGAGGATGACGACGTCGCGCTTGTGCTCGACCAACCGCTTCGCCTTCTCGATGACCATCTCGGCGACCTGCACGTGGCGCGACGCAGGCTCGTCGAACGTAGACGAGATGACCTCGCCTTTGACGCTGCGCTGCATGTCGGTGACTTCTTCCGGACGCTCGTCGATCAGGAGAACGATCAGCGTGACTTCGGGATGGTTCGCCGTGATCGAGTTCGCGATCGCCTGCAGGATCATCGTCTTGCCGGTACGCGGCGGCGCGACGATGAGGCCGCGCTGCCCCTTGCCGACCGGTGCGATGAGGTCGAGGACACGCGACGACATGTTCGACGGCACCTCGAGCTTGATGCGGTTCTCGGGATACAGCGGCGTCAGGTTGTCGAACAAAACCTTCTCGCGCGCGACGTCCGGGTGCTCGAAGTTGACCGCCTCGACTTTGATCAGCGCGAAGTAACGCTCGCCCTCTTTCGGAGGCCGCACCTGGCCGGAGACGGTGTCGCCCGTGTGAAGATCGAAACGGCGGATCTGCGACGGCGAAACGTAGATGTCGTCAGGACCCGGGAGGTAGTTGTACTCGGGGGCGCGGAGGAAGCCGAAACCGTCCGGCAGGCACTCGAGCACGCCCTCGGAGAAGATCAGGCCCGACCTCTCGGTCTGCGCCTGCAGGATCGCGAAGATCAGGTCCTGCTTGCGCATGCCGGTCGCGTTCTCGATCCCGTGCTCCTTCGCCAGCCTCGTGAGGTCGGGGAGCTTCATCTCCTTCATCACACGGATGTCGACCGTCTCCGCGGCCGGCGTGGTGACCGGGGCCGCCGCCTGTTCCTTGTAGCGGCCGTTTCCGTTGCCATTGTCGTTGCCATTGCCGTTGGCAGCCGGCTTCGGAGCGGGCTCGGTGGGAGCCGCTTCGACGTTCGCGGCGGGGGCCGGCGTCTCTACCGTCTTCTCGGCAGGCGCTTCCGGCGCTGCTTCGACGGCGGCGGGAGCTTCCTCGACCTTCGCCTCCGCCTTCTTGCGGGCGGCGCGCTTCGGCTTCTCCGGCTTCTCGGCGGCCGGAACTTCGGGTTCCGCGACGGCGGTGCTGCTCTCGTTTTCGGTGTCTTGGTGTGCCATGTCTGTCTGGTCCTCGTTACAACAGGCGCGATGCGATCTCTCGCCGCGCTTCTTCGATGCCGCGGTTGGTTTCCGCCGACGTCGCGATCAGGAGGTCCGGATCGATCTCGAGGGCGGCGGCAATCGCCTGTTTCTGTGTTGCGATGCCGTTGCTGGACAACTTGTCGGTCTTGGTGAGGAGGATCCACTCTTCGATACCTGCCGCCTGGGACCACGCGTGCATCTGCAGGTCCTCGGCGCTCGGAATCCGCCGTACGTCGAGCAACAAAAAGATCAAACGCAGCGCGTCACTCGATTCGACGTACCCGTGAACGAGTGCGCCCCACGTGCGTTTCACGCTTTGTGGAACTTTTGCGTATCCGTAACCCGGAAGGTCTACGAGATAAAAACGGTCATTGACGAGATAGAACTGAACCGCCTGAGTCTTTCCGGGTGTCTGACTCACGCGGGCAATCGCTTTTCTTTTCAAGACTGCGTTGATCAGTGACGACTTACCGACGTTCGAGCGACCGGCAAATGCAAACTGCGGCCGCTGGTCTCGCGGAAGATCGCCGGGCTGGTAAACCGCCCGTGAAAATTCGACTGATTTGATGTCCAAGGGTTTCGCTGGCGCGATGAGGCGACGCTGGAGGTACTACTCGAGGTTGTCGGTGATTAACGACGGAGATTCTGTGGAAATTCTGCCAGTGTGTCAACGGTAAGGCGGGCGTCAGCCCGCCCTACCGTCAAATCTTTATCAGGATCAATGAGCGAGCTCGGTGTCGCCCGCCTGGGCGAGCTTGTCCTTTGCGGCCAATGGAACGATCGTGCCATCGAGGGCGATGGGGATGACGTCGTCCATCGTTTCGACGAGATGGAAGTCCATCTTTTCACGGACGTCGGCCGGGATCTCTTCGAGATCGCGCTCGTTGTCGGCCGGCAGGATCACGCGGGTGATCCCGGCGCGGACCGCTGCCAGAATCTTGTCCTTCACCCCGCCGACCGGAAGCACCTTGCCGCGGAGCGTGATCTCGCCGGTCATCGCGATGTCGCGGTGGACCGGGAGCTTCGTGACCGCCGAGAGGAGCGCCGTCGCCATCGTGATGCCGGCCGACGGGCCGTCTTTCGGGATCGCCCCTTCGGGCACGTGAATGTGGATGTCGAGGTTGGCGTGGAAGTCGGGATCGAGGCCAAACAGCTCCGCGCGTGACCGCACGTAGCTGAAGGCGGCGCGCGCCGACTCCTGCATGACGTCGCCGAGCTTGCCGGTGAGGGTGAGGTTCCCCTTGCCGCGCGAGAGCGCGACCTCGGTCGAGAGGATCTCGCCGCCGACTTCGGTCCAGGCCAGGCCGGTCGCGAGACCGATTTCCGCCTTGTCGTGGATCTGCTGGGAGCGGAACTTTGCTTTGCCGAGGAGCTCGCGAACCTTGGGACGGTCGATGGTGAGCGTGTAGTCCGAACCGTTGGTCAGCACCTGACGCGCGACCTTCCGGAGCACCGAACCGACTTCGCGCTCGAGGCTGCGGACGCCCGCCTCGCGCGTGTAGCTGTCGATCAGCTCTTCGACCGCGGTGTCTTCGAACACGATTTTCGCGTCGTCCAGCCCCTGCTCCTGCTTCTGCTTCGGAACGAGGAACTGACGGCCGATGGCGAGCTTCTCCAGATGCGTGTAGCCGGAGAGTTGGATGATCTCCATGCGGTCGCGCAGCGGCGCCGGAATCGTGTGCACCACGTTGGCGGTCGCGATGAACATGACCTTCGAGAGGTCGTACTCCACGTCGAGGTAGTGATCGGTGAACGAGTTGTTCTGCTCCGGATCGAGCACCTCGAGCAACGCGGCGCTCGGATCGCCGCGGAAGTCCATCGACATCTTGTCGACTTCGTCGAGGAGGAACACCGGATTGACGGTGCCGGCCTTCTTCATCCGCTGGATGATCTGACCCGGGAACGCGCCGATGTACGTCCGGCGATGGCCGCGAATCTCCGCCTCATCGCGCACGCCGCCGAGGGAGAGGCGCACGAACTTGCGGCCGGTGGCGCGGGCGATCGACTTCGCGAGCGACGTCTTGCCGACGCCCGGAGGTCCGACGAAGCAGAGGATCGTCCCCTTCGGCTGCTTCACGAGCTGGCGCACCGCGAGGAACTCGAGGATGCGCTCCTTGATCTTCTCGAGGCCGTAGTGGTCCTCGTTGAGGATCTGTTCGGCGAGCTCGATGTCCTTGATCTCTTTCGACGCCTTCTTCCAGGGGACGGCGACCAGCCACTCGATGTAGTTGCGCGAGACGGTCGCCTCGGCGGAGACGCCGGGCATCGCCTCGAGACGCTTCAGCTCCTGGAGAGCCTTCTCCTTCGTCTCCTTCGGCATGCCGGCTTCTTCGATCTTCTGGCGGAGCTCCTCGATCTCATCCGAGCGATCGTCCTTGCGGCCCAGCTCGTGGTGGATCGCCTTGATCTTCTCGTTGAGGTAGTACTCCTTTTGCGCGCGCTCCATCTGCTTCTTGACCTTGGAGTTGATGCGCTTGTCGATGTTGATCTTTTCGATCTCGATCTCCAGGAAGTCCTGCAGCTTCTGAAGACGCTCGTACGGCGAGCCGGTCTCCAGGAGCTGCTGCTTTTCAGCGGTGGTGATGAGGAGGTGCGACGCGAGGACGTCCGCGAAGCGGTCGGGATCGTCCATCTTCAGCGTCGACATCACGCCTTCGAACGCGAGGTGGTGCGACATCTTCGCGTACTGCTCGAAGATCTCGACGAGCTTCTGCATGTACTGCAGCACCTCGGGCGTGGTCGGGTACTTCGTGTCGATCTCGTGGACGCCGACGATGACGTAGCCGGCGCTCTCCTGGGAGCTGACGATCTCGCCGCGGGCGATCCCTTCGACCATCACCTTCACGTTCTGGTTCGGGAGCTTGAGGTTCTGGACGACCGTCGCGATCACGCCGATCGGATGGATCTCGTCCATCGACGGGTCGTCGACCTTCGGGTCCTTCTGGGTTGCGAGGAAAATCCGCTTCTCGTTCGTGGCGAGGGTCGCTTCGAGCGCCAGAATCGACGCCCGCCGGCCGACGACGAAGGGCGCCATCATGGACGGGAAGACCACCATGTCGCGCAGCGGCACGAGAGGGAGCTGCATTACTTTTGGTTCGTTCGCCATATAGGTTTTCTTTTGTAACGCGCCGGAACGATCGTTGAATCCCCCATAAGTTTAGGGCCGCTTGCAAGCGGCCCTAATCGAACAGCGAGAGGCAAGGCCTCTCTACCCTGCCTTCTTATAGAGCGTGATCGGCTGGCTCCGGTTGTCCACGACTTCCCGCGTGATCACGCATTCGCTGATCTCGTGCTGCGACGGGATGGTGTACATGATGTCGAGCATCAGCTCTTCGATGATGATCTTGAGGCCGCGCGCGCCGACGTTCCGCTTGAGCGCTTCCTCGGCGATCGCCTCGAGGGCGTCGTCGGTGAACCGCAGCTCGACGTTCTCGAAGCCCATGATCGTCTGGTACTGGCGCACCAGCGAGTTCTTCGGCTCGCGGAGGATCTCGATGAGGGCACCCTTGTCGAGCTCCGTGAGCGTGGCGACCACCGGGAGACGTCCCACGAACTCCGGAATGAGTCCGAACTTGATGAGGTCTTCCGGATGCACCTGCGCGAGGAGCTCGCCGGTCTTTTTTTCTTTCTTCGTCGCGATCTTCGCGCCGAAGCCCATCGACGTCTGCGAGAGCCGGCGCTCGATGACGGTGTCGAGACCGACGAACGCGCCGCCGCAGATGAAGAGAATGTTCGTGGTGTCGATCTGGATGAATTCCTGGTGCGGATGCTTGCGGCCGCCCTGCGGCGGAACGTTCGCGACCGTCCCCTCGAGAATCTTCAGGAGCGCCTGCTGGACGCCCTCGCCGCTCACGTCGCGCGTGATGGACGGGTTATCGCCCTTGCGGCAGATCTTGTCGACCTCGTCGATGTACACGATGCCGCGCTGGGTCTTCTCTTTGTCGTTCCCGGCGGCCTGGTAGAGCTTGAGGATGATGTTCTCGACGTCCTCGCCGACGTAACCCGCTTCGGTGAGCGTCGTGGCGTCGACGATCGTGAACGGTACGCTCAGCATCCGGGCCAGCGTCTGCGCGAGCAGCGTCTTGCCGGTGCCGGTCGGGCCGATGAGGAGGATGTTCGACTTCTGCAGCTCGACGTCCTGGCGCGCGTTCCGCGAGTGGTAGTCGATCCGCTTGTAGTGGTTGTAGACGGCTACCGCGAGCTTCTTCTTCGCCCGCTCCTGTCCGATGACGTAGAGGTCGAGGAACTCTTTGATCTCTTTAGGCTTCGGAAGATGTCCCGCCCCCTCGAGCGTCCCCGGCTCGTCCTTGCGGTCTTCCGCGATGATGTCGAGGCAGATGTCGACGCACTCGTCGCAGATGTAGACCGTCGGGCCGGCGATGAGCTTCTTTACGTCGCGTTGCGACTTATTGCAGAAGCTGCAACGAAGTACGTCGCCGCTGTTCCCCTTCTTCGACATTTCCGAGTTGGTCCTTTTTCGTGAGGTCGCTCAGATTGTTGATCTGAGGCGCGGTGAAGTCAACTGACGGGGTGAGGGGCGCATTCCAGCGCCCCTCACCCCGTCATCCTGAGGCGCGTAGACGGCGAAGGATCTCGTGAGTACTGCGCCGCTCGAGATCCTTCGGCGTCTACGCGCCTCAGGATGATTGCAAAACGCTACTCGCGCTTCGCAATCACCTGGTCGACCACCCCGTAATCCTTCGCGTCGGGAGCGGCGAGAATGTAGTCGCGATCGGTATCCCGCTCGATCTTCTCGATCTCCTGTCCCGTATGCTCGGAGAGGATTTCGTTGATCCTGCGCTTCATCCGGAGGATGTCCTTCGCATGGATGTCGATGTCCGACGCCTGGCCGCCGAGGCCCTGGAGCCACGGCTGGTGCAGAAGAACGCGTGAATTTGGAAGCGCGTAGCGCTTTCCCTTCGTGCCGCCCGCGAGCAGCACGGCCGCGAACGAGGCCGCTTGGCCGATGCACATCGTCGCCACGTCGGGCTTCACGTACTGCATGGTGTCGTAGATCGCGAAGCCGGAGCTGACGGAGCCGCCGGGCGAGTTGATGTAGAGGAAGATGTCCTTCTCGGGGTTCTCCGCTTCGAGGAAGAGCATCTGGGCGATCACCAGGTTGGCGACGTTGTCGTCGATCGCCTGGCCGAGGAAGATGACGTTGTCTTTCAGGAGGCGGGAGTAGATGTCGTAGGCGCGCTCGCCGCGTGACGTCTGCTCGACCACCATCGGGATGAGAACCATGGTTCGTAAGTCTCCTTGGCGTGAGTCTACAGTGAGCGGCGCCCGCGTCTGCTGCCCAAAAGTAGAGCGCCGGCTATCGCGGCCGCGACTCCCGGAGCACGAGGTCGAGCGCCTTCTCCTGAGCCAGGCTGGCGCGCAACGATTCGTATCCGCCGTCGTGCTTCATCCGGTGCTTGACCTCGGCGAAGTCGCGCTCGGCCTCATTCGCGGCCCGGCGAATCTCAGCGTCGACCTCGACGTCGCTGACGACGAGGTTCTCCTTCTTCGCGATCGCCTCGAGGATGAGGCTCCGCTTCACGCGTTTGATCGCGTCGGGACGGAACTCGCCAGTCATCTTCTCCCAGTCGATCTCCGCCTTCTGCAGGTCGACGCCTTGCGACGCGAGGAACCGCGCGTAGTTGTTCAGTGAGCGTCCCAGCTCCTCTTCGACGAGCGTCTCGGGCACCTCGAAGTCGTGCGCCGCGAGGAGCGCGTCGCCGATCTCGGTCCGCTTCAGGCGCATCGCCTCGACTTCGCGATGGCGGCGGATGTCGTTGGTGATCGCCTCGCGCATCGCGTCGACGCTCTCCCACTCGCCAACCGCTTTCGCGAATTCGTCGTTGACCTCCGGCTTCTCCTGAACGCGGATCTCCGTCAGCGTCACGTCGTGGTGCACGTTCTTGCCGCGCCACTCTTCCTGCTGCGCGTCCTCGGGATACGCCTTGTCGAACGACGCGGTGTCGCCCGGCTTCTTGCCGCGCATCGCGTCATGCAACTCCGGAAGCGGCGTCTCTTCGCCGACGCGGAAATGGCCGTTGTCACTCTTGGTCTCGCCGCCTTCCGGCGTCGAAGCGATGTCGATGATCGCGATGTCTCCGTCCTCGAGGGCGCGGTCTTCAACCGGGCGATAGGCGCTCGCCTGGTCGCGCAGACGTTCGATCATCGCCTCGACGTCCGTCTCGTTGACCTCGATCTTCGGATCGTCGACGGCGATGCCGCGGTACTCGCGCAGCTCGATCTGCGGCTTGATCTCAAACTCCGCCTTGTACTTGATCGGCGCCCCTTCGATGAAAGCGTCGACGTGCTCGAGATGCGGATCGCCGACCGGCTCGACGCCGCGCTCCGCGATCGCGTCGCGGAACGTCGCCGGCAGAAGACGGCTCATCACCTCTTCCTGGATCTCCTTGGAGAACCGGTTGCGCACCACGCTCACCGGCACCTTGCCGGGACGGAAGCCGGGGATCTTCGCCTGGCTTCCGAATTCACGCGTCACGCGCTCGGACTCGCGCGCGATCAGATCGGCGGGGATCTCGACTTCGACGGACTTCTTGACTGGAGAAAGATCGGTGTAATTCAGCAGCATTGCGTTCCTGACTGTGTGGGATTTGGTGCGAAAGGCGGGACTCGAACCCGCACGGCTTTGGGCCACTGGATCCTAAGTCCAGCGCGTCTGCCAATTCCGCCACTTTCGCATACGAAAAGTGCTCAGTGCTTAGAGCCTAGAGCTTAGGAGTCAACGATCGTATCCCACCTAAGCACTAACCACTAACCACTGAGCACTTCGTCTTGGTGCCCCCGCCAGGACTCGAACCTGGAACCAATGGATTAAGAGTCCACTGCTCTACCAATTGAGCTACGGAGGCAGGACATTGCGTAACGAATCGCGCGCGCACGGTATTTCGCGCGGCGCGGCATGTCAAGCGGCCCGCGCGAGGCCTTCTTCGAGCAGCCGGCGGCCGCGTCGGAGGTAGTCCCACGACGAGTACAACGTGACGATCAACGCGATGCGGAAGAGCACTTCGACGGCCGGGACGAGCCGCGGGGCAAAGGCATTCACGGCGATCATCGCGGCGAGCGTCACGGCCTGAAGAACCGTCGAGGTCTTCCCCGCCCACGACGGCGGAAAGCGCTTCACGTGCACCCGCGTGTAGAGCAGGTATGCGAAGCAGATGATCAGAAAGTCGCGCACGAAGACGACGAACGTCAGCCACACCGGCAGCGCCACGACCGGCAGCTTGTCGGTGACGGTGTAGAAGAAATAGCCGCAGACCATCATCGTCTTGTCGGCGGCCGGATCGAGGATCGCGCCGAGGCGTGAGCGCTGGTTGAAACGTCGCGCGATGAGGCCGTCGAAGATGTCGGTCACCGCGGCGGTCACGAACAGCGCGAGCGCGAGGGTCCACATGCTCCGCATCGAGGCCACCAGGAAGAACGGGACGAGGACGATGCGGAAGAGAGTGAGAATATTCGGAACCGTGATCACAACTCTGCCCTGAACTGATCGAGGGCCGTCTTCCGCAGATAGATCGTCTTCCCTTCGGACAGCAGCAGGTTCTGGCGCATCAGGTCGTGAATCAGACGCGACACCGTCTCGCGCGACGTCCCGATCGTATTCGCGATCGCCTGATGCGTCGGGCGCGACACGGCGACATAACCGTTGTCCAGCTCCTTGCCGCTCCGCGCCGCGAGATCGAGGAAGAATCGCGCGAGGCGGCCGTACACGTCCATCGTCGCGAGCGACTCGATGCGATTCGATGCATGGCGCAACCGGCGCGACAGCTCGGCGAGCACCTTCTTCGCGATCGAGAAGTTCTCCGTGAGGATCTGGAGGAAGTCGCTGCGCCAGATCGTGACCACCTCGAGCGTCTCCGTCGCGATCACCGTCGCCGACCGCGGCTCGTCATCGAGCAGCGCCATCTCGCCGAAGAAGTCGCCCGGACCGAGCATCGAGAGGATGATCTCCTTCCCTTCGGGCGAGATCATCGTGACCTTCACTTGGCCTTCGCGGATGAGGCAGAAGACGTCGCCGTTCTCGTCGGCGTGAAAAATGACGTCGTCCTTCGCGTAGCGGCGCGTCTTGGCGACCGCGGCGATGGCCGCGAGCTCGCGGTCGTCCAGCTCCTGGAACAGCACGAATTTTCGGAAGAGGGAGGTCTGCAATCCCGCCGATTCTATCGGATGCTAGACTCGACCGCGTACCCGTGCCCATCAAACGCATCATTCCCATCTCGTCGGGAAAGGGCGGCGTCGGAAAAACGACGTTTGCGATCAACTTCTCGCTCGCGCTCGCGCGGCACGGAAAAACCATCCTCGTCGACCTCGACACCGGCACCTCGGCGATCCGAAACGCCATCGACACGCCGATCGAGCGCGATCTCTACCACTTCTTCCGGAAAGGCGAGCCGCTCGGCAACTGCGTCACGCAGCTCAGCGCCAAACTCGACCCGAAAGGCGACTACAAGAACTTCGGCTTCGTCGCCGGCCCGCTGCACCTCATCGACGAGATCACCAATTTCGGCGCCGCGCACAAGCAGAAGCTGATCGCCGCCATCAACTCCCTCGAAGCCGACCACGTCATCCTCGACATGCGCGCCGGCCTCGACGCGAACGTCATCGATTTCCTGCCATTCTCGAACTCCGGAATCCTGATCTTCACGCCGCATCTCCCCAGCGCGACGCTCGCGGCGTCGGACATCGTGAAGGCGATCCTGTTCCGGAAGATGCGGCTGATCTTCAGCAGAGACTCCCCATTCTTCGAGACCCTCGGCCGCGGCGGCCTCGATTTCTTCAAGCTGATCAACGACCTGATCGACCGCGTCGAAGACGTCTACGACTCGTCCGTCCAGAACCTCGACGCGTTCTCGAACGACCTGGCGCAGAACCTCGGCGATCACCCGATCACCCGCACCGTGCAGCAGACCATCGACGAGTTCCGCGTGCACTACGTCCTGAATCTTTTCAACGGCGTCGACGACTCGTTCAACACCGCGGTGCGTCCGTTTCTCGAAAACCTCACGGCGAATGTCTCGTCACGCTGCGGCGTCACGAACCTCGGCTGGATCACCCGCAGCGACGTCATCCACCAAGCGAACTGCAACAAGATCCCGGCGCTACTCCTCAGGGCAGTCGAGAAGAAGAAACAGAAGGTCAGCCGCGTCGAGCAGGAGCTTGATGAGCTGCGCGTCGCGATCGGCCTCGAGCCGCCGCGCAAGCAGAAAGCGGCCACCGTAACCGAGCCGCAGTACGCGCTCGATGCCGATCCGCTGTCGCGACAACTCAGCGTCCTCAAGACGATGTTCGAGCAGAAGAAAGAGGACGACTACTACGCGAACTTCGAGTACGTCTCGCAGCGCGCGCTGTTCACGATGAAGAACCGCCGGCCGAGCGAGTTCGGCGACACGCGCATCTACACGCCGCCCGAGATGCTCGGAAATCTTTTTGCAAAGTCCAACTTGCCGACGACGATTGATTGGAGCGAGCTGGAGTAGCCGCTACACTCTGTCGCCGTGAAAAAGCTGACAGCTCTTCTCTTCGTCCTTTCCTTCTCCCTTTTCGCCGCCGACACACCCGACCTCACGATGCAGACGCGCATCCGCGAGGAGGGCTTCCGCAACTCGAAAGTCATGGAGATTGCGGAGACGCTGACGGACGACATCGGCCCGCGCCTCACCGGTTCGCCGAACATGAAGCGCGCGAACGAATGGACGCGCGACAAGCTGACCGAGTTCGGCCTCTCGAACGCGCACCTCGAGGAGTGGGGACCGTTCGGCCGCGGCTGGTCGTACGAGTCGTGCTCGCTCCGCCTGGTTTCGCCCGACGTGGCGCAGCTCATCGCGGTGCCGCGCGCCTGGACTCCGGGAACGAATGGTCCGGTCCGCGGCAAGGTCGTGCAGTCCAAGATCGACTCGAAAGAAGACCTCGAGAAGCTGAAAGGGAAGCTCGCCGGCAAGTTCCTCCTCCTCGGCGACCCGCGCGAGTTCAAGCCGCACGAGAAGGCGCAGTTCCAGCGTTACGACGAGAAGTCGCTGGAGGAGTTGTCGCAGTACGAGCTGCCCGGCGCGCCTCGGTTCACCCGCGAAGCCGCCATGAAGCGACGGCAGCTCGGGCTCGATACGCTGAAGCTCCTCGCCGAGGAAAAGCCGCTCGGCGTCATCGTTCCCGGCGGCTCCGACTTCGGAACGATCCACGTGCAGGGAGCCGGCAATCAGCGCCCGAACGAGCAGTACCCGGTGCCCTCCGTGACCGTTTCCGACGAACAGTACGCGCGCATCGTTCGTCTCGCCGAGCACAAGAAAGACCCCGAGATCGAGCTCGACGTCAAGGCGGTCTACTACGAGAATCCGCAGCAGTACAACACGATCGCCGAGATCCCAGGCACCTCGAAGAACGGCGAGGTGGTCATGCTCGGCGCGCACCTCGACTCGTGGCACAGCGGCACCGGCGCGACGGATAACGGCGCCGGGACGGTCGCGGTGATGGAGGCGGTGCGTATCCTGAAGGCAATCGGTATCGCGCCGAAGCGCACGATCCGCGTCGCCCTCTGGTCGGGCGAAGAGGAAGGACTCCTCGGCTCCCACGCCTATGTCGCGCAGCACTTCGGCTCGAAGCCGCTGCTCGATCCAAACGAAGCGTCGATGCCGATGTCGATGCAGAAGCGCGGCCCCCTCGCGCTGAAGCCGGAGCAGGCAAAGATCTCCGCCTACTTCAACCTCGACAACGGCACGGGCAAGGTCCGCGGCGTCTACACGCAGGAAAACGCCGCCGCCGTCCCCATCTTCGAGGAGTGGCTCAAACCGCTCCACGACCTCGGCGCCACCACGATCACGATGCGCAACACCGGCGGCACCGACCATCTGTCGTTCGACGAAGTCGGCATCCCGGGATTCCAGTTCATCCAGGACGAGGTCGAGTACGAGATGCGGACGCATCACACGAACTTCGACACCTACGAACGCCTGCAGCGCGATGACCTGATGCAGGCCGCCGTCGTGATCGCCACGTTCGTGTGGGAGGCAGCGAACCGTCCGGAGATGTTCCCGCGGAAGCCGCTACCGAAAGAGGAGCCGCCGAAACCGGCGACGGCACCGCGCTAGCGCCAGAGAAAGCGCGCGCGGATCGCGGTCCAGGCGATGCGGAGACTGTCGCCGAAGGGACGGTAGTGGCTGGTGGAGAGCCCGTCGATGAAACCGAGGTCGACGGGCGTCACGACGATGCGCATTTTTCGGACACCGGCGCGGATGATCACTTCGCTCTCCATGTCGAAGCCGTCGCTGCGGAGCTTAACCTCGCGGAGCAGGCGCGCCGTATAGAGACGGAAACCGCTCTGCGAGTCGCTGACGCGCGTGCCGGCAGCCTTCGCGATCGCCCAAGCGGAGAAGCGATTGGCCATCCGTCTCCGCGGAAGCATGTGATCGAAGAGATGGGCGCGGCCGCCGATGACGAGGTCGGCGCCGCTCTCCTGCCACGCCTTGATGATCTTCGGAATCTCGGACGGGAGATGCTGGCCGTCGGCGTCGAGCGTGATCACCGCGTCGTAGCCATGCTCCCGTCCGTAGGCGAAGCCGCTCTTGAGCGACGCTCCCTTCCCGCGATTCACTTCGTGCCGCAGCACCGTCGCCCCCTCGGCGCGCGAGACGTCGGCCGTCCGATCGCTGCAGCCGTCGTCGATCACGACGACGTCGTGAATCTGCTCTCGGGTCTTGCGAACGACGTCGCCTATCGTCCGCTCCGCGTTCAGCGCCGGGATGACAGCCAGCAGCTTCACGCCGCCTCCCGCGACACGACGGCGCAAACGATTCCGCCGCCCGCCGAGACGCTGTTCACGAGCACGTTCCGTAACGGAGCGGGGCGCCGTTCTCGGACGACGTCGATGCGCATCTCCGCGTCGCCCTCTTCGAAACCGCACGAAGGATGCAACGCCTGCTCATCGATCGCGAGCAACGCCGCGACGAGCTGCAACGCGCCGCCCGCCGCGTACTCGCCGAAGTAGCCCTTCGTGGCGACGACCGGCGGCGCGGCATCGCCGAAGAGCTCCTGAATCGCGCAGTACTCCACCCGATCGGCGCGCCGCGTCGAGTTCGCAGAGGCGTAGATCGCGTCGATGTCCCGCATCGTCAGGCCCGCATCGTCCATTGCATCACGCATTGCCGTCACTACGGCCTGCGGATCATCTCCCCAATTGGAGATCGTGGCGGTCGTATCGCGTGCGATGCCGAATCCGGCCAGGTAGCCGTAGGCCTCCCTCCCCTCGGCCTCGGCGATGAGGATCGCACTCCCTTCGCCTGGAACGAGTCCGGCGCGGCGGCGATCGAACGGTCGCGACTCGTTTCCGAGGGAGCCGAGACGATCGAGCACGCTGAAGATCATCTCGTTGACTTCCTCGACTCCTCCGATGACCGCCGCAGTCGCCGCCCCTTTTACGATCTGCGACGCGCCATGCATCGCCGCCGCGAGCGCGGACGACTCCCGCTGCGTCACCGTCACGTTGAAGCCGCGAAGCCCCCACTCGATCGCGATGTGGCTCCCGGGCGCATTCGCGACCGACTCCGCGAAGAGCTGCGGCGGCGCGAGCGAGGCTCCCTTCTCGACGTACTCACGCATGTAGTCGACCGAGGTCTGGACGGGGCCGAAGGCGGTGCCGATCGCGACGCCGGTCGTCGCTGGATCGACCTTCGGCGCGTCGTCGAACGCCATCTTCGCCGCGGCGACGCTGAGGCGGGAGAGCACGTTCATCCGCCGCATCTTCATCGGCGCGATGAAGTCGCGTGCGCTGAAATCGCGGACGAGCGCCGCGTGCCTGCCTCGCAACCCTTCGACATCGAATCGATCGACTTCCGTAATGGCCGTTCTGCCGCCGGCGAGGAGACTCCGAAATGCGTCGACACCGACCGCGCCAGGCGCGACGACGCCGATCCCCGTCACGGCGACTCGATTCATCAGGTTCCGGGTTGGTTTATAGCACGCGCCGGAAAAGCAGCGAGACATTCGAGCCGCCGAAACCGAACGTATTCGACAGCACGTGCTCCATCGGCATCGGCCGCGGCGTGTGCGGGATGTAATCGAGGGGCGTGCAGTCGCTCGCCGTGTCGCGGAGGCGCAGCGTCGGCGGCGCGAGCTGTTCCTGCAGCGCCAGGATGCTGATCACCGCTTCGAGCGCGCCGGACGCACCGAGGGTGTGGCCGAAGTACGACTTCGATGACGATACCGGCGTCGTCGTGCCGACCGCCGACAGGATCGCGCGCGACTCCGCCGAGTCGTTGAGCAGCGTCCCGGTCCCATGCGCGTTCACGTAGTCGACGCCGCTCACGTGCGCCTCGGCGATCGCCGCGCGCATCGCCGCCTCCGCGCCGCGGCCGTCTTCCGCCGGCGCGGTCGGATGATGGGCGTCGCATGATGCTCCGTAGCTGCAAAGCTCCCCGAGGATCGTCGCGCCGCGCGCGATGGCGTCCTCCCAGCGCTCGAGCACGAGATACGCGGCGCCTTCGCCGAGCGTGATCCCTTTCCGGTTCGCGTCGAACGGCGTGCAAGGCGCTTCGTCGACGGCCTGAAGCACGTTGAACCCGCTGTACGTGAGGCGGCAAAGCGCGTCGCTGCCTCCTGCGATCGCAACGTCCGCGTGACGCGAACGGAGGTAGTCAGCGGCGATTCCGATTGCCGCACCGGCGGATGCGCAGGCCGTCGCGTTCGAAATCGCCCCGCCGCCGAGACCAAACGCCTTCGCGACGGCGTCTGATGGTGCGGATGTCGGCTGCTGGAGAACGCGCGAGGCGTGAGCACGCGCGCGTCCACGCACGAGCCGCTCGAAGTAGTACTCCTCCCCTTCGAGCAGGCCGCCGGTCGACGTCCCTGTCGAGACGATCGCGCGCTCACGCGGCAGCGCTGCGTTCTCGCTCGCCTGTTCGATCGCTTCGTTCGCGGCAACAAGGGCGAGTCGGTCGGTGCGCGAAAGCCGCTTTGCCTCCCGCTTCGGTATCGGGATCCGCAGCTCGTCCAGCACCTCGGCAGCGAGATCTGTCGGAAACGTCTCACCCGCGAGACGCGTCAGCTTGCGAATGCCGTCTCGCGACTCGCGGATCGAGCGCCACACTTCCGCTTTGTCGCGGCCGATCGCGCAGACGATGCCGGCGCCGGTGACGGCGATGCGAACGTTGGGGTCAGGCTTCCGCATGGGTCGACGCGGAGAGACAAAACCGGGCTCGGGCGACTTCTACTCCGTCGATGCTGCCGACGCCACTGAATCGATGGAGGGCGCCGAGCGACGCGTCGAGCCGCACCTCGATGTGTACGACGTCGCCCGCGACCGGCACCCGCACCAGCCGGCAATCGTCGATCGCGCTGAGATATCCCTGCGCGTCGAACACCAGTGCGCCGCCGAACTGCGCCATCGCCTCGACGAGCATCACGTCGAGCGGCATCGCGTCGTTCGCGGTGCAGACGAACTCCCCTTCGATCGAGCTGGCGTCGCGGCGGATCAGCCTCGAGGCGACGCGAAACGGGATCTGATGGGGCAGCTCACGCATTCTGCTGCTGCGCGAGGCGGGACTCGACGAAGTCGGCGAGCGAGGCGATCGAACGGAAGTGCTCGCGCGCGGCTGTCTCGTTCTTCACCTTGATGCCGAACTCGCTCTCGAGCATCACCACGATCTCGAGGGCGTCGATCGAGTCGAGGCCGAGGCCACCGGCGAACAGTGGCTCCTCGTCGGCGATGTCGGCCGGCGTCATGTCTTCGAACTTGAGCCGC
>DASYSN010000172.1:0-4960 GCA_036003305.1 Thermoanaerobaculia bacterium | reverse complement strand
TGAGGCGCAACCCCTCCGTCATTACCCTTCGCCCCGCGTAGCGGGGAGAAGGTGGCCGAAGGCCGGATGAGGGGCGACCCCGCGCCAAGCTATCCTCGGAGCCGGTGTCCCATGCTGCCGAAATGTCGCCGCTCCGCGGCTCACGTTGACAGCCGCATCGAAATCCCAACGCTGACGCGTTGGGCTACCGATATTTCGCCGCTCCGCGGCGCGAAAGCGCCTTCCACCCGCGAACGATCGCGGTCGCGTCCTTGAATCGAACCTTTCGCCACGCAATGCGCAACGCGGCGACGGCGATGAGGATGATCCGGGCGCGCGCGGCCCACGACTCGCCATAGTAGTTCCGGCCCCACGTGAGCAGATCCGGCCACATGCGCGCGGGGTCGTATGACAGCTCGCCGCCGGGTGCGATCGTGCTGCCGTGGGCGTGCGTGACGCGTGCTTCGTCGACGATGCGGACGTCCCAGCCAGCTTTCCGCGCATTGAGACAGAAATCGATGTCCTGACAGTAGAAGAGATACCGCTCGTCGAGCGGACGCCACGCTTCGCGGCGGAACATCATCGCGGCGCCGCTGACCCAGTCCGTGTGGCGCGGGCTTTCCAGCCCGCGCTTGCGCCTCACAAGGCGAAGGAGATGTCCCGCTCCGCTCACCACGCCGATGATCCACGGGAGCGTCGGCGTCCGGCCGCCACTCCACTGCTTTGAACCGTCTGAGTTCAGCAGTTGTGCGCCGGCAACGCCGAGCTTCGAGTCGTTCTCGAACGCGGCGACGAATGCGTTCAACGCATCCGGCTCCACGATCGCGTCGCTGTTCAGCAGCAGAATTAGATCGCCGCGCGCTTCGGCCACTCCGCGATTCGCCGCAACAGCGAACCCGCGGTTCTTCTCGAGAGAGATGACGCGCGCCTCGCGCGACAGCAACGCGACGGTATCGTCGGTCGATCCGTCGTCGACGACGATCACGTCGTCCGCACCTCGAATCGCGCGGACGCAGCGAAGGGTCATCTCCGCGGTGTTGTAGCTCGGTATGACGACCGAGAGCACTACCGCATTCTCTTCCACTGCTCGACCGCGGTCGGCTCGTTGCTCGGGCGGAGTTTGCGCCAGAGGCGCGTGATCGCGAAGCCGATGCGCCAGCTCCTGGAGGCGAAGACGGAGTCGAGGAGGAGGCCGAGGTCGCGGGTCTTCTTCCACAGCGGCGCGTTCTCGCGTGCTTCGACCCAGAAGGAGGAGAGGAGATTGCGGGTCTCGGGATGAATCGGTTGAACGCTGCTCCGCCCCATCGCCGAGCGATCGCGCAGCGCGTCGCGCAGCGCGGTCTGATGTCGGTTGAGAAGGCCCTCGTCGTCGCCGTCGTTGTGGTCGAGCGAGGGGTCGATGAGCGCGCGAAGCTCATCGTCAGCGGGCGATTTCAGGCCCGTGGCATTCGCGAGCTCGGTCGAGCAACCGATCGGATCGCGCAGCAGCTCCTGATACGAGACGAGCACGCGCGGCAGTCCGGTCGTGTACGCGAGCATGGCGCGCGTGTACTCCTCCCACAGCGCGAGGCCGGTGACGAACGGCAGGCCGTCGCGATGCATGAGCGACTTCGCGACCGCCGCCGGCTCGCGCCACACGAGGACACAGAGCGGGCGGTCCAGCGCCTCGCGCCAGATGGGAAAGACGAGCGTCATCCGCGGCTCTTTGACGATCCACGTGCCGTGCGCGTCGAGCCGCCTCGCGATGTCGCGCGCGCGATCGACGAACGTCCGCCGCGTTTCTTCGTCGAGCCGCGCGAGGTCGGCTTCCGCCGGCTCGCGCCAGTTCGCGTTCATCGCGCCGAGGATGTCTTCGTCGAGCGTCAGGGCATCGCTGAGCTCCCAGTAGCCTCGCGGGTTGAAAACATCCGGCGGCGTGAGGTCGGCCGTCTCGCCCGGATAGGCCCCCATCGCGGCGAGGAGCTGCGCGACGAGCGAGGTCCCGGAGCGGTGCATGCCGACGATCGCGATCTGCTTCGACGCTTCGCTCGATGCGGACGCCTCGCGCGCCGGGATGGCGATCCCGTGCGCCTGCTCCTCCGAGAGACGTTTGTGAAAGAGCTCGATCCGTTCCTGCGCTTTCGGGAAAGGGACGCGCAGGAGCCTGCCGTCGCGGTCGACCCGCTCGTGATAGTGAATGATGATGGGATCGATCTCGGCGTAGCCGCGCGGCGTCGGGAACTCCGTCGCGTTCACCTGGTAATTCAGCTCCGCGCCAACCGCTTCGACAGGAATCTTCGTCGACGCGAGAGCCAGCGCGAGCGCCGCCTGGTGGATGTGCTTCTCGCACGGCACCGCGAGCTGCGGATCGTCGGCAAGGATCTTGTTGAACCGGCGCCACTCCGGCAGCAGCCTTTCCGAGAGCGTCCGCGGAATCGAGATTACGCCGCCGTTGAAGTAGGGAATCGTCGGCGTCCCGGAGTAACCGGTCGTGTAGGTTCGCGCCGGCAGCGGCATTCCGAAATGCGCGAACAGGCGCTCGAACACCTCATGCGTCACGGTCGGGAATGGCGCGATCTTCGCCTGGAACACGTCGCGGCGCAGGAACGGCAGCGGATCGCGAACGACGAGCGTGTCGGAGTCGAGGAGGAGGAAGTGCGGCTCCGGCACGTTGTGCAGTTCCGCGATCATCTGCAATCGATTCGCGGTCGGGTTGCCCGGATGGAATCGGCTGACGATGCGAATGTCGGCGTCGAAGCGCTCGAGCGATCGCCGCGCACGCGCGTCGACCTGCTCGACGACGGCAACCACGACGTGGCTTTGCGCCAGCTCCCCGCCAAACCATCGGATCGATTGCAGCAGCCGCAACGCCTGCCCGAGGAACTTCGGCGTGTTTTCCGTGACGAAGCCGATGACGACTTCACTGGGGGAGAGAGAGTTTCGACCGGACACCGCGAGGAGCATATCCGGTCCTCGGTCCTCAGTCCTCGGTCCTCGGAAAAATCTCTTAGCTCATCCGAGGACCGAGGACCGAGGACCGAGGACTACTTCTTCTTCGGCGGTATCGGCCTGCCGAACTCCGCCTGATAGGCGCGCTGCATCTCCTCGACGTGTTTGATGAGATGCGCGTTCTCCGGCTGTTTCGACAGCTCCTCGGCCACGTAATAGATCTCGAGCGCCTTCTCCATCATCTTGGCGCGCTTCTCTTCGACGCCGGCGTGGACGTCGTCGGCCAGCGACTGCAGCGCATCGATGATCGCCTGCTGCTCGAAGTCGGCCATGGCGTCGCCGCTCGGAGGGAACGACATCCGTTCCGTCGTCTCCTTCTTCTTCGGACGCGGTCTGCGCATCTCCTCCGGCAGCCGCTCCCGTAGCTTCGCCAGCTCGTCGAGGATCTCCGCGGCGGTCATCTTCTTCTGTGTAGCCATGGTGCCATTATGAGGCTCGCCGGGCTGGCGAGCACTCTGCAATGAGTGCCGGCCCAAGCTGAACAACACGAGCCGCGCGGCTTTCGGAAGTGGGGGACGCTCGCCGTCCTCTCCCTGGCGCTGGCGATCATCCTGATCGACTCGACGCTGCTGAACGTCGCGCTCAAGACGCTCATCGTTGACCTCCACACGACGCTCCAGAAACTGCAGTGGGTGATCTCGGCCTACTCCCTGATCCTCGCCGCATTTACTGTGACGGGCGGCCGGATGGGCGACCTCTTCGGCCGGAAGCGGATGTTCATCCTCGGCGCGGTCACGTTCGTGGCGGGAGCGGTCGTCGCGTCGATGAGCCACTCCTTCGGTGTCCTGCTCCTCGGCGAGTCGATCATCGAAGGCGTCGGCGCGGCGCTGATGATGCCGGCGACGGCGTCGCTGCTCGTCGCCTGCTACAAGGGGCACGACCGCGCGATGGCGTTCGGCATCTGGGGAGCGGTTGCCGCCGCCGCGACGGCGATCGGCCCCATCGTCGGCGGGTTCCTGACGACGCACTACTCGTGGCGATGGGGCTTCCGGATCAACGTCATCGTCGTGGCGATCCTTCTCGCTGGCTCGCCGCTCGTGAAGGACGAACGCGAGCCGGAACAGAAGCAGATCGACTGGCTCGGCGTCTTTCTGTCGTCGATCGGCCTGTTCCTCGTCGTCTTCGGGATCATCGAGTCGGAGAGCTACGGCTGGATTCGCGCGCGCAAGGCGTTTCCGCTCTGGCAGCCGGGATCGGTGTCGATCGCTCTCGTCTCGCTGCTCGCGGGGATCGTCATCGTCGCGCTCTTCGCGATCTGGGAGTGGCGCTTCGAGGCGCACGGCGGCCTGCCGGTGGTCTCGATGCGGCTCTTCGCGAACCGGCAGTTCGTCTCCGGCGCCGGCGTCACCGGCGTGATGATGCTGGCGCAGAACGGCGTCATCTTCACGTTGCCTGTGTTCCTGCAGTCGGTGCGGAATCTCGACGCGCTGCACACCGGGCTGACGCTCTTTCCGATGTCGCTGATGATCCTGATCGTCTCCCCGACGGCGGCGCAGCTCACGAAGCGCATCGCGCACAAACGCCTCGTGCAGGCGGGGCTGATCGTGAATGCGATCGCGATCCTCCTCCTGCGCTATTCGATCGGCGTCAACGTGAACCTGGCGTGGCTGATCCCCGGCCTCGCGGTCTCCGGGATCGGGATGGGCCTCGTTCTCTCGCAGATCAATAATCTGACTCTGTCCGCTGTCGATGTGAAGAGCGCCGGCGAGGCGTCGGGCGTCACGAATACGTTCCGCCAGGTCGGCATCTCCCTCGGCACCGCGATCATCGGCGCGATCTTGATGTCGACCATCCTCGCCGGCCTCGAAGGTGACGTCGCGCGCAGCAGCAACGTCCCCCCGCAGTCGAAGACGCAGATCTCGAAGCTCCTCGTCGCCAACTCCGCCGAGCTCGCGTTCGACACGTCCACTGTTTTCAAGCAATTACCGCAGAACCTCCGCCCGGAGATGGACCAGCTCCGCCGCACCTCGACCACCGCCGGCATCCGCCGCGC
>DASYSN010000171.1:0-2998 GCA_036003305.1 Thermoanaerobaculia bacterium | reverse complement strand
GAGGACGCCGAAGCCGTCGATGCCGGGGAGGACGAGGTCGAGCAGGATGATGTCGAAGTCGCGGCGGGCGACGGCGTCGATCGCATCGCGGCCGTCGTGAACCCACTCCACCGCGAGCGAGAGCTCGTGCAGGAGCGCCATCGTCGCCGCGGCGGTCGGGCCGTCGTCCTCGATGAGGAGGACGCATTTTTGTTCGCCGGTCAGCGCTTCGCTGTGCACCGACGCGATCACCGCCGCCAGGAGCGCGCCGACACCGGAAGGCTTGCGGTAGAGGCGCGCGAGCAGGGTGGGGGCGGTGCGTCGAATGGTCTGTTCCGACATTCCGGTGAGCAGGAAGAGGCGCGGCAGATTCTCCGGCTGCTCGGATTCGAAGAAGTCGAGCACCGCGTAGCCGTTCAAACCGCGGCGGATCATCGGATCGAGAATCACGGCGCAGTAGCGCTGCTCGCGCATCTTCTCGATCGCCGACACCGCGTCATTCGCGAACGACGCCACGACGCCCGCCTTCTCCAGCGCTTCTTCCAGGAACACCGCCGTCTCGCCGTCGCCGTCGATGATGAGGACGTGCGGCCTACTCACGGCGGCTCTCCACGAGCTCGCGGATGGCGTTCACGAGCGCGTCCGTCGGATACGGCTTCATGAGAAATCGCGTGCGGGCCAATCCGAGAAGCTCGGGCAACTCGGCGTCGGAGACGTGGCCGCTCGAGAAGATGACCGGGACGTCCGATCGAGCGGCGATGCGTTCGTAAACCGTGCGGCCGTCTTCGTCCGGAAGCGAGAGGTCGAGCACGACGACGTCCGGCCTGAATCTCTCGATCGCCGGCAGGACCTCGGCGCCCGTGCCGACGACGTCAGCCTCCATCCCCACGGCCTCCAACGACCATCGCAAGCCGGTCGCGACCGAGTCGTCGTCGTCGACGATGAGCACGCGGACGGATTCCGGAAGCGGCTCTTCCGACAACGGTGACGGCTCTTCCTCCGGTTCCTCGGCCGCGGCGTCCGACGGAACGAAGAGATGAAACGTAGTTCCTTCTCCCGGTTTGCTCTCGACCGTGATCTCGCCGCCGTGCGCGGCGATCACCTGGAACGCGACGGAGAGTCCCAGTCCCGTGCCGCGATTCTTCGTCGTGAAGAGCGGCTCGAAAATGTAGGGGAGATCGTCGGCCGAGATGCCGCTGCCGGTGTCGCGCACCGAGATGTGGACGAAACGTTCAGCGCCGGCGATCTCTCCTTCCAGAGCCGGGCGTGCTTCGAGCCGCAGAGTGCCGCCCGCTGTTTCCATGGCGTCACGCGCGTTCAAGGCGAGATTGATGAGGACCTGCGCGAGCTGCCCGGCGTCGCCGTGCACGAACAGCGGATCGGCGCAGACGACTTCGAGTTGAATGCGGTTGCCGAGCAGCGGCCGGATCTCGTCCGCCGTTTGCCGGAAGAGTGCCCTGACGTCGACCGGCCGCAGCGTGAGTTGCGCCGGCTGTCCGAAGCGAAGCACGTCCGTCGTGAGGCGGTTGCCGCGTTTGAGCGAAGCGGTGATGACGTCGGTGAACCTCAGGAGCGCCGCGTCGCCGTCCGCGCGGCGCCGGATCGCCTCCGTGACCGACTGGATGCCCATCAGCACGTTGTTGAACTCGTGCGCGATCTGGGCCGAGAGCCGCCCGAGACTGGTCAGGCGATCGAGTTGCGCCAGTTGTCGTTCCATCCGCTTCCGTTCGGTGATGTCGTGCAGGTTGAGAGCCACGCCGCGGATGTGCGGGTGTTCGAGCAGATTCGTCGCGACCACCTCGAGCGTGCGCCAGCTTCCGTTTCGATGCTGAAGCCGAAGCTCCGCCGGCTCGGAGCTCGCGCCGGCCTGCAGTGCGGCGACCGACGATGTAAACCGTTGCCCGTCGTCCGCGTGGATCATCTTCGAGCAGGTCTCGCCGAGGAGCTCTTCCGGCTCGTATCCGAGCACGCGCGTGACCGAGGGGCTGACGTACGTGAGGACGTGATCGCTGCTCGCGATGGCGACCGCGTCGCGCGCGTGCTCCGTCAACGCGCGGAAGTACTCCTCGCGCTCGCGGAGATGCCCGTGCGACGCCGTCTGGGTCGTGACGTCGACCGCGACGCCGACGACCACGCGCTCGCCGTCAATGTCGGCGATCGAGCTGTGGATCTCCGCGTCGAGGATCGTACCGTCGCGGCAGCGGACCTTGGTCGTGTAGCGCACCTCGCGGTCGTCGCCCGACTGGCGGCGCCGGAGCATCTCCCGCATCTGCTCGCGCTGGTCCTCGGGGATGATGTCGGTCACCGAGCCGAGCGCCAGGATCTCCGCCGGACCGTATCCGAGCGTCGCCGCAAACTTCGCGTTCACGGATGTGAAGCGGGCGGTGTCGACGGAGTAGGTGAAGAGGGCGACCGGCAGGTCGTCGATCGACGGCCGCATCGCCATTTGCACGTCGCGTGTGACCTGTGCGGCGATTCCGAGGAGAGCGTCCTCCTGCAACTTCGTGAGCGATTGCTTGCGGTCGTCGAAGACGGCAAACGTTCCGTGCGGCGTGCCCGTTTCGTCGAGGAGCTGGACGCCGGCGTAGTACCGGATCATGGGAACGCCGGCGCGCTCCAGGTCGGATCGTTCGAGGATGTCGAGCAGTGTGTCCTGCGACGCCGCGAGGCGGGCCAGCGGCTCCTCGGCTTCCGGCGGCACCGGTTCGCCGGCGGTAACGGGCGCTTCGCCGTCGATTCGAACGATCCCGAAGCGGACGCCGCAGATGGAGACGGCGAGCTGGAGGAGGCGTTCGACCGAGCGCAGGAAGAGCTGGCGAGAATGGATCATCCCTGCTGGAAGGTACGTTTCGACCCAGCGCGCGGACATCCGTTGAAATACGTAGAGCGTGACGGGAAAACACCTGTTTCCTACGGATGGATAGCCGTAAACCTTTTTCGCCGATTCGGTGCACAATCGTGCCCACATGGAGCCCCTGCGGAACAGCGGTATCGAGCCACTCGGCGACGTACCGTGGGG
>DASYSN010000170.1:0-8357 GCA_036003305.1 Thermoanaerobaculia bacterium | reverse complement strand
TGGTTCGAAGGCCTGTCGCACGTGCGGCGCTGGCGCGAACCGTTGGTTCGAAGGCCTGTCGCACGTGCGGCGCTGCCGCGAACCGCTGGTTCGAAGGCCTGTCGCACGTGCGGCGGTGATGCGAACCATTGCGGCAAAAAGTCGCCTCGGCGGGCGTAAGTCGTTTCGTTCGAGAGGAATCAGCCCACAAACTTGTAGCCGAGGCCGTGGACGGTGACGAAGTACTCGGGCTTCGAGGCGTTGCGCTCGAGTTTCTGGCGCAGGGACGCGACGTGCACGTCTACGGTGCGGGTGACGGGCATCGCTTCGTAGCCCCATACCTTGTCGAGCAGCTCGTCGCGGGTCAGCAGGGCGCCGCGGTGCTCGACGAAGTAGCGCAATAACTTGAACTCGAGTCCGGAGATCTCGACGGGAACGCCTTCGCGGCGGACCTCGGCGTTGCGGAAGTCGACGTGGATGGGGCCGAAGGCGTAGACGTCGGTGGCGCTCGCGGCGAGGGTACGCGAGCGGCGCAACAGCGCCTCGATGCGCGCGAGGAGCTCGGCGGCGTCGAACGGTTTGGTCAGGTAGTCGTCGGCGCCGAGCTTGAGGCCGAGGACGCGGTCGATGATCTGGCCCCGGGCGGTGAGCATCAGCACCGGCGTCTGGACTCCTCGGCCGCGCAGGTCGCGGCAGACGTCGAAGCCGTTCTTGCGCGGCAGCGCGACGTCAAGGAGTATGAGGTCGAACGGCTGGCGCGTGGCGAGGTCGAAGCCGCTCTCGCCGTCGTTCGCGACGGTAACTGCGTAGCCTTCGCTCTCGAGGCGGTCGCGGAGCGCCATGATGAGGCTCTCTTCGTCCTCGACCACCAGGATGCGGCGCGCGATCTCAGACATGCGCCACCGGGAGGGTCAGCGTGAACGCGGCGCCGGTGGTGCGGTGGCGGTCGAAGGTGATCGAGCCGCCGTGCGCTTTCGCGATCTGCGACACGATCGTGAGGCCGAGGCCTGTGCCGCGCGCGGTAGCGTTGCGGCCGCGGTAGAACGGCTCGAAGAGGTGGCGGGCGTCGGCCGATGAGATGCCGGGGCCGTGGTCTTCGACGGTGATGGTGATCTTGTCGCCATTGCGCGCGGCGGTGACGAGGACCGTCGGCAGGATTGCCGGCGCCACACCGTGGCGGATCGCGTTGGCGATGAGGTTCTGGGCGGCGCGGGTCAGCGCTTCGGCGTTGCCGTTGACGGGCGGGAGGTCGGGCGCGATCGAGGTCTGCACATCGACCTTCTTCTCCTCGGCGAGCCAGCGGGTGACGTCGATGGCGCTCTCGATGATGGCGGCAACGTCGACCGGCGCGCGGGCGAGCTGTTTGCGCGACTGCAGGCCTGAGTAGTCGAGCACTTGCGCCACGAGATCGCCGAGGCGCCGCGACTCCTTCGCGACCATCGTGCCGTAGCGGGCCACCTGCGCGTCGTCGTGCACGAGACCGTCGGCGAGGTTCTGTCCGGCCGCCTGCAATGCGGCGAGTGGGGTGTTCAGCTCGTGCGTCATGCCGGCGACGAAGTCGAGCTGCTGCTGGCGGAGACGCTCGGCGCGGCGCGCGATGATGGCGATCAGCAGGAGGCTCAGGACCAGAATCCCCATGACGTGGCCGAGGGAGAGAATGCGGCGACGGCGCATGCCTGCCACGATGTCGCCGACCGCGCCGTAGTGGTTGCGCATCGAGACGCGCCAACCGCTGTCGCGCAGCAGCGGCTCGCTCGCTTCCGCGTTCTGGCCGCTCCATTTCGGATTCGACTGATAGATGATCCGCTGCCCGTCGGAGACGACGACGTCGAGGTCCTTGCCGAGGCGGTGCGAAAGATCGGGGAAGACGTGCCGCGTGATGTAGCCGCGGTCGAGCAGCACGATCAGGATCGCCGGGTGGGGCGGCAAAAGCGGAGGCGGTAACGAGCCCGGCATACGGCGCGGCATCATCGGCAGCACGATCGCCGGAGCCTCGGGATCGATGAGGCCGCGCATTCGAACCTGCGCGTTTTCCATGCGAGTGTGAAACGCATTGAGAGCCGGCGGCCAAGCGACCGTTTTGTGCGATCCATCGGCCGCGATCTGGTCGAGATCTCCGCCATGGGCGACGAAGATGCCTGCGATCAGATGCGGATCACGCGCGGAGTGGAAGAGGTTCTCAGGGCGTCCGCGCTCGAGGCCGGAGATGATGCTCGCCACGTCCTGGTCGAATTCGGTGGCGAACTGGCGCGCGGCGAATTCGAGGACGCGCCGCTCGTGCTCCTCGTCGAGCGTCGCGATCGTGTCGATCCAGTTCCACTGAACATGGATGAGCGCGATGAGCGCCGCGAAGATCAGCACCGTCGCGGCGGTCAGCAGAAAACGGATGCGCACGCGGCGAGTCTAGCAGCCGATCTGCGCGCGCAAACCGCGGTGGAATCACGTTTTACGTTTCTTACAAACGCCTTGCGAATCGATGAAGTGGCGCGCGTCGTCCGGGCCTAATTTAGCGTGCGAAAGGAACCACACACATGAAGAGAGTCATCGTAGTCACAGTCGCCATCCTCCTCGCCACGGCGGCGGTCCATCTCGCGATCGCGCAGCCGCATCCGGGCGGGGCCGAAATGCGGCAGCACATCACCGCCGCCGAGCAGTACCTCAACCTCACCGACGCGCAGAAGGCGTCGTGGGAAGCCGCGCTGTCGGACGTCGAGTCGCAGAACGCGGCGACCATGACGAAGGCGCGCACCTCGCAGAAGCAGCTCAACGAGGCGCTCAGCGCCGCGTCGCCGGACGCCTGCGCGATCGGGAACCTCGCGATTCAGGCCCATGCCGCGA
This sequence comes from Thermoanaerobaculia bacterium, assembly GCA_036003305.1. Taxonomy (GTDB): domain Bacteria; phylum Acidobacteriota; class Thermoanaerobaculia; order Gp7-AA8; family Gp7-AA8; genus DASXHZ01. The sequence goes on along the minus strand of DASYSN010000170.1, from coordinate 5,540 downwards.
TGGATCAGCTCAAGTCCACGCACGACACGCTGGTCAACAAGCTTGGCTCGTACCTGACGCCGGACCAGAAGGCGAAGTTCGACGCGTACGTGGCCGCCGCGATGGCGCAGCACCGGGAGCCGGGTCCTCCGCCGATGCACTGATCTGTCAGAGCGGAGATGGGAGAGACGAGAGCGGAGAAAATGCTCCGTTCTCATCTCCCCTCTCCGCTCTCCCATCTCCGCTCTACTTCCTCTGCGCGATAATCGCCGCGCAATGCAGATCACCCCCACCGTCATCGCCCAGCACGGGCTCTCCCCTGACGAGTACTCCCGCATCGAACAGATCCTCGGACGCGCGCCGAATTACCTCGAGCTCGGGATCTTCTCGGTCATGTGGTCTGAGCACTGTTCGTACAAGTCGTCGCGCGTGCACCTGCGCAAGTTCCCGACGAGCGGGCCGCGCGTGGTGCAGGGGCCGGGCGAGAACGCGGGGGTCATCGACATCGGCGACGGCTGGGTGGCGGCATTCAAGATGGAGTCGCACAACCATCCGTCGTTCATCGAGCCGTACCAGGGCGCGGCGACCGGCGTCGGCGGCATCCTGCGCGACATCTTCACGATGGGCGCGCGCCCGATAGCCTGCCTTGATTCGCTCCGTTTCGGCGCGCTCGATGCGCCGCGCATGAAGTACCTCGTCGACGGCGTCGTGCGCGGCATCGCCGGCTATGGCAACTGCATCGGCATCCCGACGGTCGGCGGCGAGACGTCGTTCCACTCTTCGTACAACGGCAACATCCTCGTGAATGTCTTCGCCCTCGGCGTCGCCAAGCGCGAGAAGATTTTCAAAGGGACGGCGACCGGCGTCGGCAATCCGGTGATCTACGTCGGATCGAAGACCGGCCGCGACGGCATCCACGGCGCCACGATGGCGTCGGCGGAGTTCGACGAGACGTCGGAGGAGAAACGTCCGACGGTGCAGGTCGGCGATCCGTTCACCGAGAAGCTTCTCCTCGAGGCGTGCCTCGAGCTGATGGACGGCGACTCGATAGTCGGCATCCAGGACATGGGGGCCGCGGGTCTGACGTCGTCGTCATTCGAGATGGCGGGGCGCGCCGGCACCGGCATCCGTATGCATCTCGACCGCGTCCCAGTGCGCGAAAGCGGGATGACGCCGTACGAGATCATGCTGAGCGAGTCGCAGGAGCGGATGCTCATCGTCGCGAAGCGCGGCCGCGAAGCGGAGGTCGTGCGGATCTTCGAGAAGTGGGACCTCAACGCGGCCGTCATCGGCGAAGTGAGCGACGACGGATTCGTGCGGCTCTTCTGGGGCGGCGAGGAGGTCGGAACGATTCCGGTCGATCCGATCTCGACCGAGGCGCCGGTGTACCAGCGGCCGATGCGCGGGATGGAGCGGCCGCCGCAGCCACAGCGCGAGCGCGTCGCGGATCAGGAGATGACGGACGACCTGTTGCGGATGCTCGCCTCGCCCGACTTCTGTTCGAAGCACTGGATCTGGGAGCAGTACGACTCGACGGTGCGCACGAACACGATTGCGGGCCCGGAAGTGCGCGACGCGGCGGTCATCCGGGTCAAAGGGACCGGCCGCGCGCTCGCGATCACGTCCGACGTGAACCCGCTCTACTGCTTCCACGATCCGTACGAGGGAGGCAAACAGGCGGTCGCCGAGGCAGCGCGGAACATCGCGGCGAGCGGCGGAAGGCCGGTCGCGATCACCGACTGTCTCAACTTCGGATCGCCGGAGCGGCCGGAGATCATGTGGCAGTTCTCGGAGTGCATCCGCGGCATCAGCGACGCCTGCAACGCCTTCGGGACGCCGGTCGTCAGCGGCAACGTGTCGTTCTACAACGAGACGGAGGGGAAGGCGATCCATCCGACGCCGACGGTCGGGATGGTCGGAATTCTCGAGAGAGAGGACATCGGCTGCGGGATCCGGTTCCCCGAGGCTGGCCTCGACGTCGTGCTGATCGGCGAGACGCGCGAGGAGCCGATGCCGCCGCGCGTCGACCTCGATCGCGAACGCGCTTTGGTCGACACGCTTCTGCAATTGCACGAGAACCGGCTGCTGCGCGCGTGTCATGACATTTCGAATGGCGGGTTCGCGGTGGCGCTCGCGGAGTGCGCGATGGGCGGGGTCGGATGTCACGTCGAGCTTGGCGGACACGCGGATGGCATCGACGCGCTTGCGCTTCTCTTCGGCGAGTCGCAGGCGCGGGCGATCGTCGCCTGCAAGCCGGAGCAGACGAGCGACGTGCTCACACGATCGAGCGGACGGAAGATCGGACGCACGGTGGCGGGCGCATTCGTGATCGAGCGCAACGGCGTACCGCTGATCCGCTCTTCGGCGGAAGAGATGTCGCGCGTCTGGCGCAGCGCGTTCGCGCTCCTCCTCGGCGGCGACACGGTCGACGACGTCATCCGCGGCGTCGGCGAGGAAGCGCCGGAAGTCGTCGCGCATTGATCCAGATCCGCAATCTCGTCGGGCAGTCGTTCGAGACGCTCACCGCGGCGTTCAACGACGCGTTCAGCGACTACGACATCCCGGCGAACTACCCGGTTGAATACCTGCGGCAACTGGTGACGCGGCGCGGGTTCCGTCCGGACCTCGCGGCCGGCGCGTTCGACGGCGAGCGGCTCGTCGGCTTCGTCTTCAACTGTCTCGATGGGGACGACGCCTACAACAGCGGGACCGGCGTCGTCATCTCGCACCGGCGGCAGGGAATCGCGCGGCAGTTGATGCAGCGATCGATCGAGACGCTGCCCGCCAAGCAGTATTGGCTCGAAGTGATCGAGACGAATCACCGCGCGCACGCGCTGTACCGCGAGCTGGGATTCGAGGAGCCGCGGCGGTTGCAGTCATGGAAGTACGAGACAACCGAGAACCGAAAACCGACAACTTTGCGCGAGCTCGCGAACGTTCACCTGCGCGACTACGAGCCGTTCCTCGACATGCGGCCGTCGTGGCAGAACAACATCCGCTCGATCGAGCGCGCCGCTGAGCCGTACGTCGCGATTGGCGACGAACGCGCGATCGTGGTCTTCTTTCCGTCTAACGGCGACGTCGCTTTGCTTGCGGTGCGCCCCGACGCACGCCGTCAGGGCATCGGCCGCGCGCTGCTCGACCTCGCCGCCCGCCGCGCCGCAAAGCCGCTCCGCATGATGAACATCGAAAACGAGGCGCACGGCATCAACGCGTTCCTCGAACGCGTCGGGGCAACGCGTTTCGTCCGGCAGATCGAGATGGTGCGCCCGCTCCCAACAACTCTGTCATCCTGAGCCGCGTAGCGCACCGAAGGACCCGGTGCTGAAACAAGAAGCGCTTCGTTTCAGCACTGGATCCTTCGGTGCGCTACGCGGCTCCGCCGCTTCGCCACCTCAGGATGACAGGCCGGGGGCGCGCGCTCTAGTGCCGCACCGCGCGTCGTTTCGGAGGCAATGCGGGGACGACGGTGATTTGCGCGTCAGCGCTGCTCGTGGCCCACGGCCCGAGCGAGGTGAACGTGGCGTGCACCGTATAGGTGCCGGGATTGGTGAGAAACGTCGATGCCGTCGCGCTGCCGTTGTTCACGTCGATGATCGTCGAGATATTGGCCGTGTCGAGCCTGACGCGCCCGTTGGGCAGCGTGCCGTTGGCGGCGGTCACGCGGACGTCGAAGGCGATTCCGCCCGCGGCCGACGGATTCGCGTGCGGGGTGAGGGTCAGTGAAGTGCTCACGACCGGCGCCAGCTCGACGATGCCTTCATAGATCCCAAGACCGACGGGGAACGACGACTGCGGACAATCGTTGACGCCATCGGCGCGAAGCCCGTGATCGGGATCGCCGTCTGCCGACGCCATAAACAGGTGCATCGTGTTGGAGGCATCCTCCACGATGACGGGATCGACGACTGATCCAGTATAGCTGCGATCGTCGGCGAAGTACGCGACGGCGGAACGGAGCGGCTTCGGGGGTGTCCAGCTCAGAAGGTCATTCGAGAGCACGTAGTCGATGTGCGACTCCGATGGAATCAGGCCGATGAACCGCTCGCTCTGGATCTGCGTGATGTCGGCCATGCTGACGATCGGCGGGTAGAGGTCGGCCGCGATGGCTGTGTCGTCGAACTCGTCGGGAAGAACGCTGTTGTTGACCGACTGCCACTGCGACTGGTCGCCGCGCCACGCCTGGAGCGGACCGGTGATCCCCCACTGCGTCGACGGATCGTACGGAGCGCGGAGCATCAGCGTGCGGATGGCATTCGCGGTCCTGAACTGCGTCAGGAACCAGACGTAGCTGTCGGCGACGATGATGCGGACGCGCGTGACACCGCCGTACGCACTTCCCGGCAGCCTGTCATTCGAATTCGGCGGACGATAGAGCAGCGAGCTCTCGAGGGCGACGTTCGAAACCGGATTGGCGGGATCGTACAGGTGCCACGTCACGCCGTCGGTGCTCATCGCCCAATACATCACGTAGTAAGAGAACGGATCGAGACAGAGGCCGCAGACCTGACCGGTGTGCGCGCCGCCGCAGAGCGACGGATCGGAGACGCTCGCGACGAAGGCCATGAAGTAGCGGCCGTCGCCGGTGCGGATGACCGACGGCGAAGCGACGCGGCCGATGTACGTCTCGGGATCGATCGGTACGTCGCCGAACATCCAGCGGAAGGTCGTCCGGGTGATCGCCGGCTGCACCGTGAAAACGCCATTCGCGCCGCGCCGGCCGCTCCAGATCTCATCGCCGAACGGGAATTGGTCGCCGCAATGATTCCGGAGAATGCCCGAGGTGCTGTAGACGTTGGAAATATCGTTCTCAAAGGCAACAGGGGCGGGGTCGTACGACCAGCCGTTACAGTTGGTCGCGGCGGTGGTCGGGTCGGGATCGATGATCCGGCGGCCTCCACGGGTAATGACGAGTTCATCGGCGCCTGCGGTCAAAGCGACCGTCAGGAGCACACTCGTGACAATAAGTAGTCTTCGCACGAGCCCATGGTACGGCATGGGATGACCTGCGCGTTAAAATCTGTTTCACACCTCTTTGTGATGTTCGACAAATTCAAAGATGAGTGCGGTGTCTTCGGCATCCTGAACCATCCGGATGCGGCGAACCTCGTCTACCTCGGCCTTTACGCGCTGCAGCATCGCGGACAGGAGAGCGCCGGCATCGCGTCGGTGGTCGACCATCAGATCGTCTCCGAGAAGGAGATGGGGAAGGTCGTCGACGTTTTCACTCCTGAACGCATGTCGCGCCTGCCGGGCGACACGGCGATCGGACACGTCCGTTATTCGACCGCGGGCGGCTCGATGCTCTGCAATGCGCAGCCGATTGTGGTGTCGACGCACAAGGGGCCGATCGCGCTCGCGCACAACGGCAACCTCGTCAATGGCGCCGAGCTGCGCCGCCAGCTCGAGGCGACCGGCTCGATCTTCAACTCCATGTCGGACACCGAGGCGGTCGTGCACCTCATCGCACGGTCGAAGGAGCCGACGCTCGAGAAGGCGCTCATTGACACGCTCGCGCAGTGCCGCGGCGCGTATTCGATCGCGGTGATGACGCCGCGAAA
>DASYSN010000169.1:0-21423 GCA_036003305.1 Thermoanaerobaculia bacterium | reverse complement strand
CCGGGGGCGATGGCGTTCACGCGGATCTTGTGGCGCGCCCATTCGACGGCGAGCGTCTGCGTCATGGCGAGCACGCCTGCCTTCGCGCTGGCCGAGTGGACGACGCCCGGCGCGCCGGTCCAGGCGTAGTTGGCGATCACGTTAAGGATCGATCCGTTCTTCTTGGCGATCATTCGTTTGCCGACCGCGCTGGTGCAGTAGAACGTCCCGTTCAGCACGATATTGATGACTGTGTTCCAGCCGTTGACCGTGAGTTGATCGGCCGGCGAGATGAAGTTGCCGGCGGCGTTGTTGACGAGGAAGTCGATCTTGCCGTGGTCGCTCTCGACTTTCGCCGCCATCGCCTCCACCGCTTCGGCGTCCCGGACGTCGACGGCAACGTAGTGCGCGGCGCCGGCGCGTCCGCTTTCGCTCCGCAGCGTCTCGACGGCGGGCGCGAGGTGCTCTTCGCTCCGCGACGCGATGACCACCGTGGCGCCGAGGGAGACGAGCTTGCGCGCCATCCCGAAACCAATTCCCGTGCCGCCACCGGTGATGATGCCGGTGCGGCCCTCGAATGTCTTGTCCGGAAGCATAGGGACCTCCTCTGCTGGCCCGCGATTCTATAATCCGCGCCCGGTGAAACACGTCCTCATCGCACTCCTCGCCGTTTCGCTCGTCACATGCGGCAAGTCACAGACGCAGAAGCCGATCGACGCCGCGGGGCAGAAGGTCTACGACCTGCGCGGCAAGATCGTGTCGCGCGACCGCGGCGACAACTCGCTGAAAATCGACCATGAGGAGATCAAAGGCTTCATGGAAGCGATGACGATGGACTACACCGTGCGCGGCGCGAAGGTCGAGCAGCTACCGCCGGACGGGACGAAGATTCACGCGAAGCTGCACGTCGTCGACGACGCGTACTGGGTCAGCGACGTGCAAAAGACGCCGTAGGCGTCGCGGCAACGCCTTTGGACCACGCTGCGACGCGGCTCAGGACTTTCCGCAGCGGCGGCGTGACGGCGCAGACGGCTTCGCAGACGATCGACACCGGCTCCAGGACGAGGGTCCTCCACGACACGGCGCGCGGGATCGAGCGGACGGTCGCGTTCGCGCCGAGGATGATGCGCGTCAGGACGGCGGCTTTGACACGGTGGGCGTGATCGCAGAAAACCACGTACGAGGCGGCGGCGAACTTCTCCACCGCGATGGCGCGGCTGAAGACGAGGTTGTCGACCGTCGTCATCGCCCACTCCTCGAGCACGACGACGGCGTGCGGGAGCTTCACCGCGAGAACGCTCGCCATCACCCACGCCTCGGAATGGTACGAGTCGCGGCTCGTGAAACCGCCGGTGACGACGATGCGGTCGACGCGCGCGGCGGCGATCTCGGACGCCACCTGCTCCGCGTAGGTATGCAGATCGGAGAAGCGGTCGTAACCGCAGACGATGGCGACCGGGCTTTCGCGCATCCAAACGTACTACGTCTGCATGCTACATACCGTTGAACGTGTTCCCAATGAGTAACATCGGCGCGAGCTCGCCCGCCTCGATTTGCGTCACGCCGCTCTCGACGATGGCGAGGCCGTTTGCGCCGAGCATCGACGTCGAGACGTGCGATCCCTGCGCTTTCATCGGCATCGCGACGAGCTCGCCGTCGCGTGCGCTGACACGGACGCGAAGGTAGGCGCGCCGGTCGCCGGCGGCGCGTAATGGCGCATCGAGCCGCACGTTGACGATGGGCGGAAAGAGCAACGTCTGCCCGGTCGCTTTCCGGATCGCGGGCGCCACGAAGAGGATGAACGCGACCATGCAGGAGACCGGATTGCCCGGCAACCCAAACGCCACCTGCCCGTCCGGCAACCGGGAAACGACCACCGGCTTCCCCGGCTTCATGGCGACTCGCCAGACGCGGGTGTCGGCGCCGAGATCGGTGACGGCGTCCTTGACGAAGTCGTAGGCGCCGGCGGAGACGCCGCCCGAGGTGACGATGAAGTCGCAGTCGAGTGCGTCGCGAAGGGCGGCGACCGTCGCTTCGCGCGTGTCGCTCACGATCCCACGAAGCCGCGGCTCCGCGCCCGCTTCGCGCGCGAGCGCCGCGAGAGCGTAGGAGTTCGAGTTGACGATCGCTCCGGCGCGGCGCGGTGCGTCGATTTCGAGGATCTCGTTGCCGGTGGCGAGGATGGCGATCGCCGGCTTGCGGGCGACGGTAATGGTCGACTGCCCGAGGCTCGCGAGGACGCCGATCTCCGCCGGGCCGATCCTCGTGCCGCGCGCGATGACGGTAGCGCCGGCACGCATGTCTTCGCCGCGGCGCCTGACATGCGTGCCGCGCTCGACCTTTCGATCGACGCGCACTAACTCGCTTCCGCCGTCCGTAATCTCAACTTGCGCGATCGCATCAGCACCCTCCGGCACGAGAGCCCCGGTCATGATCCGCGACGCCGTGCCGCGCTCGACGCGTAGCCGCGGAACAGTTCCCGCCGGGATGTCCTCGATCACGCGCAGTGTCCCGGGCGTGTCGTCCGCGATGACGGCGTAGCCATCCATCGCGGAGTTATCGCCCTCGGGCACGTCAAACGTTGCAACCGCATCGTTCGCCAGCACGCGATAGAGAGCGTCGCGGAGCGCCACCTGCTCGATCCCGAGCGGCGTCACCAGCTCGAGCACCCGCTCCTGCGCCTCTTCGACGCTCAGCATCGGCTCGTGATCGCTGCTACCGCGGAATGTGGTCACGCCGCCGATGATAGATGGACGCGAGTTGCGCCGCGTACCTGTGACGTGAAGACGCTCCTATTCGCACTCCTCGTCGCGACCTCCGCGGCCGCGCAGCCGTTCGTCGGGCCGGAAGTGGTCAGCCCGCCGCTTGCCGCATTTGGCGGCGCGGCGATCGCGCCGTTGCGTGACGGATATGTGATCGTCTGGTCGGAGCAAGGGCGAATCCGTGCAGGGCGGCTCGACGCGACGCTCCGCTTGACCGGCACCATGCTCGATCTGCCGCTCTATGAGTCCGCCGGCGCAGCAAGACGGCCATCGGTGGCAACCACGGGGACGAGCGTGCTCGTGGCGTGGGAAGAAACGGCTCCATCTTTTGACGGAACCATCATCGCCTCGCTCTCGCCGGATATCGTCCAGCTGACGAACGGCCCACGACTCCTTGCGATTGCTCGTGATGACACGCCGCGGGTCTATGCCGTCAGGGACAGCTATTCCGTCGTTCAGGGCGTGGTTGTGTACACGGTGCGCGAGTCGCTCGATGTGAGCGATATCTCGTCTTTCCCGGACGCCACTTCCGTAGCCGTTTCGCCCTTCGGTGTCGCAACGGCGTCGGTTCGCTATGACTTAGGAACCCCGTGCGTGGACTACCCTGTGCTCCTTGGGCGGGTCGGGAAAGCGTGTCCTACACACGCGACGATCACGATCATGACGCCGACACGCTACTACTCCGTTCACGATGACTACGGGTCAATGCCGTGGACTCTGCCGCTGACCGAGGCGCCGCTTCTCATTCCGAACGGAGACGGATTCATCGTCACCTGGCGCTCGACAGCACCCCAATCAGCGCTCCTCCAGGAAGACGGAACCATCGCCCCCTGGTGGTTCGGGCTGATCGAAACTCCTGCCCTAGCAGGCAACGGATCCCAAACACTCGCGGTGTGGCACGCCTCCGCCGCCTGGAGTACAGCGTCGCTCTTCGGCGCACTACGGCAGGAGGATGGAACGACGACCGCGTGGTTCCCGATCGGCAATGGCCATGATCCGATCGTGGTGGCATCCGGCTCCAATCGCTTCGTCGTCCTCTACCAAAGTGACGGACCGTCAAACGCGACGATTCTGGCGGGCCGCATCGTTCAACTGCAGTCTCCAAAACACAGAGGCGCCTCGTGAAAACGAAAACGTTCCTTCTCTCAATCCTCATCGCGACTGCCGTGGCCGCGCAGCCCATTGTCGGGCCGGAAGTGAAGTCCGCTCCGATCGACGTACTCGGCGACGCCGCGTTGCTCCCGCAGGGCGACGGCTATCTCATCGCCTGGTCTCAGCGCGATCGGATCAACATCGGCCATCTCGACGCGACGCTCCATGAGACGGACACGCCCTTCGCCGTTCCGCTCGCCCCGTCGACGACGGTGTCGTTCGTTACGCTTGCGACCACCGGCAAGAGCGTTCTCGTCGTGTGGAAACAGCAAACGCCGGGCTCTGCCAACTCGACGTGGGCCGCGACACTGGCGACAGACACCCGATCGATCCTCACTTCGCCCCAATTCGTCAACGCGACGCCGAACGCGCCGGCTGCCGGCCAGCGAGACGGCCGCTACCTGCTGATTTCCGGCGACGAATCGCTGGTTCTGACGGACAAACTCCAGACGGAGTCGATCGAGGCAATCTCTCCGGCCGTGTCAGCCGCCATCTCGCCGCGCGGGGAGTCCGGCATTGTGTCGGTCGCTCTCAAGAACACGCCGTGCTTCTGTTGGTTCTGCTCTGGTCTTTGCAGCACGACGGCGACTTACACGTTCCAGACGCCCACGGTGACAAAGAACATCGCGTTCACGTACGGACCGGCGGCCTCGGTAAAAACGGCGCCGACCCATGATCCGATCGTGGCAACGGATGGCGATCACTTCGTCGGCCTCGCAGCCATGCCCCTCGAGACCGACGTATTCGAGTTGGTTGCCGATCGTGCGGGAATGCTGTGGACACTCACTCCGCTCCCCCTTCCGGGAATCGTCGCGGTTGCGGGAAACGGAAGCGACGTCCTCGTGGTCTGGTCGAGCGCTTCTGTCCTGAAGGGAAGCCTCTTACATGGCGACGGCACGTCGTCCGAGCCGTTCGACATTGGGCAATACGCGTATGCGCCAAGAGTCTTCGTCCCGAATTCGAACGAGTTCGTGGTCCTGTACCGCTACGAGTCCGAGATCGCCGGGCGGGTCATCCACGTCCAGGCAGGACGTCAACGTGCGGTCCGTTAGGCTCGCCATCATCCTCTTCGCGTTCGCGGCGATTCCGCTTTTCGCGCAGCCGGTCGTGGGTCCCGAGGTGACTTCGGCGCCGATGGACGGGGTGGGCCAATTCGCCCTCGCCCCGCAACGCGACGGATTCGTGATCGCCTGGGAGCAGAACGGCCGCATCCACATGGGGCGCCTCGATTCAGCGCTTCAGCTCGAAGGCGACGCGATCCAACTGCCGATCGGAGAGGCGGGAAGAAATGCCGGCTCTCCCTCGGTCGCGACGGATGGCACCACGGCGTTGATTACGTGGCACGAGTACGTCTTTGGACAAGCTGACATCAACGTCGTCGCGACCGTCCTGCTCGACCCTCTCACGCTGCTCCAGGGTCCGACCAAGCTCGACGTCGAACCTAACTCGCCGATTGCTGCCTGGGATGGCGCGGAGTACGTCGTCAACTCCGGCGGATACCAATATCGCCTGACGAATGCGCTCGACGCATCCTTCGGAGGTTGGTTCGGTGGAATGTCGGTCGCTTTCTCGAAGGATGGCCGCGTGGCCGGGATCAGCGAGGAGCCGTACTGGGGATCTGAGCTTCCGTGCATTCACTGGAGCTTCCACAGCAGCAGCGGGGACTGCACGTACAACATCAGCTACACCCTCAGAGTTCAATCGGGAGACATTCACACGTCCCGTCGCGCGACGGTGAAGGACGGAACCATCGTCCCGTTGTTCCCTGCGATCGCGGGTGCAAACGGCGCTTCGTTCGCGGGGTTGTTCCGCATGCCGAGCCACACCGATCTTCTGCTCTTCGATGACGCCGTTCGGACAAGCACGACCCTTCCCGTAACGATCCTGACCGACTCAGCGCTCGCGGGGAATGGCGGCGATGTCTTGATCGTCTGGACGGGTCAGAAACAGCTGACGGGGATGTTCGTTCATGCGGACCGCAGCGTCTCCGATCCGTTTGCGGTCAGTGACGGACCCGTTGACGAGCCGCACGTGATCGCGGCGGGATCAAGCACTTTCGTCGTGTTCTATCGCATCAACCTCGGCCCGAACGAGTGGAGACTCGCAGGGCGCACCATTCGCCTCAAACCGACGAAACAAAGGTCCGTTCGATGAAATCTCTCCTCCTCGCCCTTTTCTTATCCGTTTCCGCACTCGCGCAGCCGGTCGTCGGTCCCGAGGTGACTTCGGGGCCGATCGATCAACTCGACGACTACGCCATCGCACCTCAGCGGGACGGGTTCGTCCTCGCGTGGACGGCCGGTGGCCGTCTGTTCGCAGGCCACCTGGACGAATCGCTCCACATCAGCGCACCACCGCTCTCCCTGCCGCCGTTCGACGGCGCGGCGGCGGCCGCATTGCCTGCCATCGCGAGCAACGGCACGAGCGTCCTCGTTGCCTGGCACGAGCGAAGAGCGGGATACGGGGAGACGGCGTACATGGCGCTGCTGTCCGCTGACGCGCAGACCCTCGTGAAGGGGCCGCAGTTGCTCAACATCACGAAAGACGCCCCGTTGGCGATGAGCGTGAACGGCAGATACGTCATCTACACGGGCGACCTGCGCTACGTCTTCACCGAAAATCTGGACACCGTGGCGGGTGAATTCATCAGCCGCAACCTCGCGGGTGCTCTGACGAGGAGCGGGGATGTGGGGACGGTGAAAGCGAGCGCCGACGCTCCGTTCAATTGTCCCCGCGCCTGTTTCGGCCGTCCGTGCTCGACGCCGTTTCCCGACTGCGTCGTGACGTCCACCGTGTCGTTCACGCTCGGATCGGCGGTCACCAGCGGGCAGTACAGCTTCAACGTCGCAGCCAACACGACGATGGCGGACCCGTTTCTGGTGCGCCCACCGATCATCGGCCCGAACGGCGACTCGGCGGCCGGCGTGGTGCAAGTCCAGAACGCAACAGACTTCTATTTCGTCGGGACCCCGGTGCGGTTCACTCTTCCGCTCACGGTTCTTGGAGAGACCGCGGTTGCCGGCAACGGGACCGACGCTCTCCTCGTCTGGACGGCTCCGAGCCTCACCGGCGCGATCATCCACCCAGACTTCACGACGAGCGCACCCTTCCCGATCTCGCGTATGGGCGCTCAGCCGAAGGTCGTGAACATCAGTTCGACCGCCTTCGCCGTCGTCTACCGACTCGATCTCGATTCCGGGAACGCCGCCATCGCCGGACGGATCGTTCAGCTGCAGGCGGCGAAGAGACACGGCATCCGGTAGTTACAATCGCGTTCGATGCGAACGCGGGCGCTCTACGCGCTGCTGATCGTCGCCGCGGGTGCGCGGTTGCTGCTCGCGGTGGCGGCGATGCCGCCGTACGCGGGGCTCGATGAGGCGTGGCATGTCGCGCGGGTGGCGTTCGTGGCGCGCGAGCATCGGCAGCCGAACATCTCTGAGCGGTCGATCCCGCCGTACGTCGGCCGGGCGATTCGGGGCGAGGAGTTGCCGGCGTTCGGCGAGACGCGCGTTGTGCGACCGATCGTCGATCGTCCTTTCGTAGCTTCTGATCTCGCTCCTTACGAGAGCCCGAACTACGAAGCGCAGCAGCCGCCGCTCTATTACGCGATTGCGGCGAAGCTCGCGGGCGGCAGCGCGGTTGGAGAGCTGCGGCGTCTGCGGCTCCTGTCCGCATTCTTCGCGCTGATCGTCATTCTCGCGGGGGCGGCGCTCGGCCATCGGTACTTCGGCCCCCGAGGCGCGGCCGTCGCCGTGCTCATCGCATCGCTGCCGACGTGGATCACGCTCGTGATCCGGGCGAGCAACGACGCGATGGCGTGCGCGCTCTGCGCGCTGGCAATTGCCCTCAGCGCGTGTCATCCCGAGCGTAGCGAGGGACCTGGGCGGCCGGGGGGCGCCGCACACCCACCCAGGTTCCTCGCTACGCTCGGAATGACAGCGATTGAAGCTCTCCTCTGGGCGCTCGCCATCGCGACGAAGCTCTACGTCTGGCCGATCGCGATCGTGGCGCTCGTCTTCTGGCGCGTCCAGCGCGGATCGGCGCTCCGCATCGCGATCGTCGTTCTCGCATGCGCGATCAGCGCGCTGCTGACGATGCACTACCTTTCGGCGCACACGCACAACGCGTTCGGCGACTTCGGCTTCGATGCTCCCGCGCACCACGGCGCGCCGCAGCCGATCGCGTGGGGGCAGATGGCGAAGATCACGGTCGCGTCGCTCATCTGGACGAGCGGGCAGCACGCCGACGCGCTGCGCCCGCTCGCGATGCTGCTCTATATGGTGCCGCTGATCGCCGTCATCCGACTCCGGAGATCGCCGTACTTCGCCGCCGCGGCATTCGCCCTCGTCGCGTTCGCGCTCGCACAAGCCGTCAACGCCGCCGCCTTCATTCGCCAGGCGCGTGCCGCAGGTCTCGCGCTGCCGCTCGGCGGAAAGGAAGGGTGGTACTGGTACGCGCTGGCGCCGCTCGTGATCTGCGTCTTTGCGAAACACGCACGAATCGCCGCGGTCTGGCTCATCGCGTGGGACGTCGTGATCACCGAGGTCGCGCTGTTTCACGACTATGCGGGGGTGACGTCGCCGGCGGGGAAGAACGTCCTCTTCACGTGGGGACCGCTGCACGCGCCGTTCACGGCGCACCTCGCCGATATCGGCGTCGGGCCGTTCGCGGCGCACCTCACGGCTCTTCGGATCGTCCACATCGCCGCGGTAGGCGCGATCTTCGCCTTAGAATCATCTTTGCATGACCGCCACGCTCACATCGGAGCCGCAGCAGACACGCACGCGGCGTGACCGCATTCCGGTCGCCGTCCTCGGCGCGACCGGTTCGGTTGGCCAGCGCTTCGTGCAACTGCTCGAGCATCACCCCTGGTTCCGGCTGCATGAAGTGGTCGCGTCGGAGCGCAGCGCGGGGAAGCTTTACGGCGAGGCGGCCGACTGGCGGCTCGACACATTGCTTCCCGATCCCGCCGCCGGCCTGAAGGTGAAATCGCTCGGCGGCGAGCTCGAATCGACGCTTCTCTTCTCCGGCCTCGACTCCTCGGTCGCGGGCGAGGCGGAAGACACGTACGCGAACCGCGGCGCCGTCGTCGTCTCGAACTCGAAGAACCACCGGATGGACGCCGACGTCCCGCTGCTGCTCCCCGAGATCAACGCGGACCACATCGGCGCGATCGAACATCAGCGCCAGCGGCGCGGCGGACGCGGATACATCATCACGAACTCCAACTGCTCCACGATGGGGCTCGCCCTCGCGATCGCGCCGATCGAGCGCCGCTGGGGTATCGACCAACTCCACGTCACCACGATGCAGGCAGTCTCCGGCGCCGGCTATAACGGCGTCTCGTCGCTCGCGATCCTCGACAATGTGATCCCCTATATCAGCGGCGAGGAAGAGAAGATCGAGATCGAGCCGCGCAAGATCCTCGGCCGCTGGAACGGCGACGCGTTCGAGTACGCGCCGCTCCGCATCTCCGCGCAGACCAATCGCGTGCCAACGATCGACGGGCATCTGATGACGATCTCGCTGTCGCTGCGCGATCGCGGCCACATCGACCTCGCCGAGATCCGCGAAGAGCTGGAGTCGTTCACCGGCGAGCCGCAGCGGATGAAGCTCCCGTCGGCGCCGGTGAAGCCGATCCACTACATCGACCTGCCGGACCGTCCGCAGCCGCGGCTCGACCGCGACCGCGAGGGCGGCATGACCGTCTCGATCGGCCGCCTCCGTCCGTGTCCGCTGCTCGACCTCCGGATGGTCGCACTCGTCCACAACACGATTCGCGGCGCCGCCGGCGCGGCGTTGCTCAACGCGGAACTGCTCGAAGCGAAGGGCCTGCTGTGATCGTCATCAAGTTCGGCGGCACGTCCGTCGGAAATGCTGATCGCGTCGCGGAGGCGATCGACATCGTCGTCGCACGCCGGCATCTCCGGCCGATCGTCGTCGTCTCCGCGCTCGCCGGCGTGACCGATGCGCTCGTCGCCGCCGCCGACGCGGCGCGGGCGCAACAACCGCTGGTCGCGGAGTCAATCATTGCGGACGTTCGCCGAAAGCACGAGGACGTTGGGCTGCGGCTCATTCAACAACGTCAAGACTTCTTCGACGCGTTCATCGCGCAGCTCTCAACGCAAATCGAAGAAGTCAACGTCATCCTCAAAGGCTTCGCGTACCTCGGCGAAATCACGCCGCGCGGCGCCGACCGGATCATGTCGATCGGCGAGAAGTTTTCCTCGGTGCTCTTCGCGTACACGCTGATGATGCGAGCACCCGCGCAAGATGTTCATTCAGAGACCGTCGTCATCACCGACGACAACTTTGGCAACGCCACGCCGGACATGAACGCGACGACCGCGGCGGCAAAAGAAGTCCTGCTGCCGATTGTCGAGCGCGGACACATCCCGGTGATGGGCGGCTTCATCGGCCGCACGCCGGCCGGCGCGACGACGACCCTCGGACGCAATGGCTCCGATTACAGCGCCGCGATCGTCGCGGCCGCCGTGGATGCACAAGAGGTTCAGATCTGGACGGACGTCGACGGCCTCCTCACGTGCGATCCGCGGCTCGTTCCGGGCGCACACGTCATCGACCACATCTCCTTCGACGAAGCGGCCGAGCTGGCGCAGTTCGGCGCGAAGCTTCACCCGCGGACGCTCGAGCCGGCGATGACCGCGAACATTCCGGTGCGCGTCCTCAACACGCACAACCCGGCATCGCCCGGCACCGTGATCACGCGGAAGCCCGACGCCTCCGCCGGCCCGCGTTCCATCGCGCGGAAGCGCAACGTGACGATGGTGCACGTCACCTCGAACAAGATGCTCGGCGCGCACGGCTTCCTCGCAAAGCTGTTCAACGTCTTCCAGGAATTGGGCATCTCCGTCGACCTGATCGCGACATCCGAGGTGTCGGTGTCGATGACCGTGGACGAGCGGCACAACATGGAAGAGCTCGAGCGGAAGCTCCACGAGATCGCGGAGACCGTCGAGACGCTCGACAACCAGTGCATCATCGCGGTCGTCGGGCAGAACCTGATGGCCGACTCGCGTGTCGGCGCCCGCATCCTCGGCGCGCTCGACGGCGTCAGCGTCAAGATGATCTCCCTCGGCCGTTCCGGTCTGAACCTCAGCATCGTCGTCGACGACACGGAGGCGGATGGCGCCGTCCGCGCGATCCACAACGCCCTCTTCGAGACGCCGGTGACGGTATGAAGATCGCGCTGCACGGCTACGGCAAGATGGGTCAGACCGTGGAGCGTGTGGCGAAGGAGGCGGGGCACGACGTCGTCTGCGTCTTTGACGTCGACCGTGACGAGCCGCTCGCTGGCGCCGAGGTGTTGATCGACTTCTCGCACGCGTCGGCGCTCGATCATGCGGTCGGGATTGCGAGCACGAACAAACTTCCGATCGTCATCGGCACGACGGGATGGAACGAGCGGGCGGACGACGTCAGGAAACGCGTTCAGGACGCGAAGATCGGCTGCGTCTACGCATCCAACTTTTCGCCGGGAGCGAACGTCGTCTTCGCGCTGGCGCACCGCGCGGGAGAGCTGTTCGCACGATTCCCGCAGTACGCGGCGGGGATGGAAGAACGGCACCATTCGCAGAAGAAAGACGCGCCGAGCGGTACGGCGCTGAAGATCGCCGGCGAAGTGAAGGCCGGCAGCGGCGCGAAGCTCGATCCGTCGATCGCCGCATCGCGCGTCGGCAGCGAGTTCGGACTCCACACGCTCTTCTTCGACTCGCCCGACGACCTGATCGAGATCACGCATCGTGCGCGCGGGCGCGACGGATTCGCGCGCGGCGCCGTTCTCGCCGCGGAGCTGATTCGCGGCAAACAAGGGTTCTACCGATTCGATGAGCTGGTGATGTCATGAAATTCCGCGGCCTCGGTACAGCACTCGTCACTCCATTCAAGACAGACGGCGCACTCGACGAAGGGGCGCTGGCGCGATTCGTCGACTGGCAGATCGAAGAAGGCGTCGACTTCCTCGTCCCGTGCGGGACCACCGGCGAGAACCCGGCGCTCTCGATCGACGAGCACCGGCGCGTCGTCGAGATCTGCGTCAAAGGGGCGAACGGCCGGGTGCCGGTGCTCGCCGGCGCGGGCAACAACTCAACCGACCGCGCCATCGAGCTTTCGATGATCGCGATCGACCTCGGCGCCGACGGCGTCCTGACGATCACCCCGTACTACAACAAGCCGACGCCCGACGGCCTGCGCCGCCACTTCGGCCTGCAGGCGGAAGCGATCGAGAAGCGCGCGAGCGGCTTCCCGATGGTGATGTACAACGTCCCCGGACGCACCGGCGTGAACATGACCGCCGCGACGACGCTGCAGATCGCGCGCGAAATCCCGAACGTCGTCGCGGTCAAGGAAGCGTCGGCGAACATGGAGCAGATCCTGACGATCCTGCGCGATCGTGAGGACGGCTTCGGCGTGCTGTCGGGCGACGACGCCTGGACCGTCCCGATCATCGCGTGCGGCGCCGACGGCCTCGTCTCCGTCGCCAGCAATGAAGTCCCGCGCCTCATGAAGGAGATCGTCAGCTCCGCGCTGCGCGGCGACTTCAAAACCGCGCGCACCGTGAACGCACGCCTGCTGCCGCTCCTCACGGGCAACTTCATCGAGTCGAATCCGATCCCGGTGAAGACGGCGATGAAGATGATGGGGATCCTCGAGAACGACACCGTCCGCTCGCCGCTCGCGCCGATCACCGACGCCAATCGGAAGAAGCTCGAAGCGATCCTCCGCGAGTGCGACGTGCTCGAGAAGGTGAACGCGTAATGCCGACGGTTGAAGAACGGCTTGCATCGCTCACCCCGAACACCGACCGCACCGAATCGCTGAAGGTCATCGGCCTCTTTCTCACCGAGCTGGAAAAGGGGACCGTTCGCGCCGCGATGCGCGACGAGGACGGCGTCTGGGCGGCGCAGCCGTGGGTCAAGCAGGGAATCCTCGCGGCGTTCCGCAGCGGGACGGTGACCGAGTACCCCGCCGCCTCGCTCTCATTCATCGACAAAGACACCATCCCGGCGCGCCGCTTCAAACCGCAGGACGGCGTCCGCATCGTCCCCGGCGGCTCGTCCGTGCGCCGCGGCGCGTACATCGGCAAGGGCGTCGTGATGATGCCACCTGCCTTCGTGAACATCGGCGCCTACGTCGACGACGACACGATGATCGACTCGCACGCGCTGGTCGGCTCGTGCGCCCAGATTGGAAAGCGCGTCCATCTCTCCGCCGCGGCGCAGATCGGCGGCGTGCTCGAGCCGGTCGGCAACGTGCCGGTCGTGATCGAGGACGACGTCGTCGTCGGCGGGAACTGCGGCATCTACGAGGGAACGATCGTCCGCGGGCGCGCCGTCATCGGCGCCGGCGTAATCCTCACCGGCTCGACGCCCGTCTACGACCTCATTCGCGGTCAGATCTATCGCCGGACCGCCGATCACCCGCTCGAGATCCCGTACGGCGCCGTCGTCGTCCCCGGCTCGCGTCCGATGAAGGGCGCCTTCGCCGAGCAGCACGGCCTCCAGGTCGCCGCGCCGATGATCGTGAAGTACCGCGACGAGAAGACCGATTCGGCGACGGCGCTCGAGGACGCACTGCGTTGATCGCGGACCGCTTCGCCAACATCGAGCTATCCCTGATTCGCCAGATCAACGCGCTCGCCACGAGCGAGTCGATCAACCTCGGCATCGGCGAGCCGAATCTCGAACCTGACGAGACCTTCCGCGAGTTCGCGAAACGCGCGGCAACGACGTCGTGGCACTACTCGCCGAACGCGGGAAACGTCTCGCTACGCAAGAAGCTCGGCGACCCGAACGAAATCTGCGTCACCGCCGGAACGGAGGAGGCGCTCTACGCGATCTTCCAGGCGTTCGTGAATCCGGGCGACGAGGTGCTCATCCCGAATCCCGGGTTCGTCGTCTACGCCACGCTCGCGAAGATCTGCGGCGCGACACCGGTGCCCTACGACCTCGAGCCGTTCGTCTGGACGGTCGGCAAGCTTCCCGTCACCTCGAAGACGAAGCTGATCGTCGTCAACTCGCCGTCCAACCCTCTCGGGGCCGTAATTGACGAGGCGAAGCTACGAGAGATCGCGGAGCTTGGCCCGCTCGTCGTCAGCGACGAGGTCTATCGCGAGATCTGGTACGAGTCGCCGCCGGCATCGATGCGCGGAATGTCGCCGAACGTGATCGCGGTCGGCGGCATGTCGAAATCCCACGGCATGACCGGCCTGCGCCTCGGCTGGATCCACGCCCGACCGGAGCTGATGAAGACGATCGTGATGGCGCACCAGTACATCGCGACGTGCGCGTCCGTGTTCAGCCAGGCGCTCGCCGAGGAGATCCTCGATCACGACGAGTGGAACGCGCAGTGGCTCGCGCACGTGCGGGCGCAGTTCCGCGATCAGCGCGAGGCGGCGCTGTACGCGCTCCGGCAGGAGCTCGGCGTTGAATTCGGCAGGGCGATCGATCCTCCCGCCGGCGCGTTCTACGCGTTCGTGCCGGTGCCGTTTTGCAAAACGATTGAATTCGCGAAGACAGTCGCGACCGACGCCGGAGTGCTCGTGATTCCCGGCATCGCGTTCGGAAGCGCGGGCGAAGGGTTCATCCGCGTTTCGTACGCCGCAACGACGCAGCAGATCGCGGCCGGCATCGAGCGGATTGGCAGATGGTTGCGCACTTCTATTGCAGGGTGATGGTGCGATGTCGTCGAGAGTAGCGCAGCACGATTCGGTCGCCTCAGCGGAAGTCTCGCTCTACCACAACGTGCTGAAGGTCAAGCACGAGCACGAGCTGGAGAACCTCGGCATCTCGTTCTACGACTGCGAGACGACGCTCCAGTGGGCGTACAACGCCGATCACTACTTCCACGCCGCGTCGACCATGAAGCTCGCCGTGCTCCTCGGCGTCTTCCGGCAGGTCGACCGCGGAGAGCTGACGCTCGACGCACCCGTCCATGTCCGCAACCGCTTCACCTCGATCGTGAACCAGGAGCCGTTCATGCTCGACCTCTCCCGCGACGCCGACCCGAACGTCTACGGCCACCTCGGCAAGACGCTCACCGTCCGCGAGCTCGCCTACTGGATGATCACCCTATCGAGCAACCTCGCCACGAACCTACTCGTCGAGGTGATCGGAATCGCGAACGTGCAGGCCGCGCTCGACGAGCTCGAGATCGACGGCATCCGCGTCATCCGCGGCGTGGAGGATCAGGCGGCGTTCGAGGCGGGGCTCAACAACGAGGTCACGGCGAACGGCCTGCTCAAGCTCCTCCGCCTCATCGCGGAGGAACGCGCCTATTCAAAAGAGGCGTGCGAGGAGATGCTGAAGATCATGCTGGATCAGCAGTACCGGAGCGGCATCCCCGCCGGCCTCCCGAAGGCCGCCCGCGTCGCCCACAAGACAGGGAACATCTCGACGGTGCATCATGACGCCGGTATCGTGTACCTGGAGAAACGGAAGCCGTACGTCCTCGTCATCCTGACGCAGTTTCCGGCGGAGACGGGACGCGGCACCGCGGTCGCCGACGTGTCGCGCGACATCTTCAACGCGATTGCCGGGATGATGTATGAGTGATGGTAATGGCGCGCCGAACCTGAAGGTCGTCGACGCCTTCGATCTCGATGACGAGCTGCGGACGCTCCTCCGTCCCGGCGAGATGGTGAAGGATGAGAAGGGGCGCCGCCACCGCCTCCCGCGCTACTTCTACGAGGTGCCGTCGCACGACGTCGCGATGCAGACGCGGCTCACGCATCACTTCGGCCTGAACGAGTTCATCCTCGTCGACCTGAAGGAAACACAGCGCTTGCAGCAGTTTCCGACGTATGTGCCGTGCGCCGTCCGGACGCTCGCCTTCTACCTCGAGCAATTCCGCGCCGCGGCAGGCGCGTCCGTTCACATCGCGGTCAACGGCGGCTACCGGTCGCCGGCGCACAAGATGTCGCACGGTGCGACGCCGCATATGTGGGGGACCGCCGCCGACGTCTACCGGATCGGCTCGACGATCCTGAAGACGAAGGAATCGATCGAGAAGTACAACGAGGTCGCGGAAGATCTTTCCGACGACCTGCACGTCCTCCCCTATGGCCACGTCACCGGCAGCGCTGCCGACGATCACGTCCACGTCGACCTCGGCTACATCACGCTCATCCCTCGTGAAATCAGCGAGGACAGGATGGAGCAGCCGCAGGAAAGCCGCCCCCGATTCGCCTACGAAGAACGCCGGCGAAAAGAGCGGCGGCACTCGGTGGAAGAGACTTCCGAGCCGCAATAGCTGGCCACCGGTTTGCTAGAGCACGGCTAGGTAGTTCCGTACCTCCGCAGTCCATCCTCAGCCTGGGATACTGATGTCTGAAAAAGGGAAGAGAGAGCGACCACAGAGCGAGCGCGAGCGTCGGCTGCGCCGCCGGCTCGAACGCGACACGCTCCGGATGCCGGTCATCGGGATGGAGTCGGAGTTCAACGTCTGGCTCGACGAGGTGGAGATCAACCCGGAGCCTTACTGGAAGCATCCGAAAGCCTTCATCGAAGGGCCGCTGCTCCACCGGGAGAAGACGTCGTCGCACATTCCGACCGGCGGGGCCGTCTACTTCGACCGCGGCGTGATCGAGGTCGTGACGCCGGTCATCGAGCTGGCGCCGCAGGCGACCGCGAGGATGGTGCGGAACCTCTGGGAGCAGATCCAATTCGTCCGCGACCAGTTGACGAACTGGGAGCAGAAGACGGGTCACACCGTCCGGTTGAAGGCGTACAGCAGCCACTACAACATCACCTACGAAGTCCCCAAGTCGAAGCAGACGGCCTCGCGGAACGAAAAGAAGCTCGCGTGGCTGCTGGCGCACATCCTTCCGATTCCGATGATGCTCGTCGGGGCAAACCGGCGCTCGACGGGAATCGGCGTCCGCCCGCGCGGCGGCCGGATCGAAGTGACCTCGGACTTCACGCCCGATCCGGGACTCATGGTCGCGACGGCGACGCTCGTCGTCGGGATCGTGCGCGACGTGATCTCGTGGCCGTCGTACGACCTCTCGCTCCTCCGCGACCTGCCGATCCCGATCATCGACGGCGTCACGCCCGGCAAGCACACGACGCGAAAAGGGTGGCTGACGAAGGACTTCCATTACCCGCAGAGCCCCTTCACCGCCGACATCGACGCGCCGATCTGGACGACGCAGTTCGGCGACAAACGCTCGCTGCGGCAGATCGGGCGCCAGACCGCCTGGTTCTTCCGCCACTCGATCCGCCGCTACTCCGACCCGTTCAGCTTCCGGCTGCTGTTCGCCGTGCTCGAAGGGCGGGCGACCTCGATGCTCGAACTCGAGGACCGGCCGAAGGCGTACGAGGACGTCGGCCGTCTCTGCCGGTGGGGCATGGTCATCGACGAGCTCCGGAACTTCGACGCGTTCCAGGAGCACGCAGCGTCCTCCGAGTACGTTCAGGAACGCCATCGCGCCCGTCTGGCGGAGGCGCCACAACGCGATCTGAAGTCGGCGGCCATGCAGCCGCTCGTGGCGATTGCTCCGGCACAGCCGGCGCAGCGCTCGGCCGTTCCCCGCGTCCCGCCGCTCTACCTCGACCGACGCGATATGTCGTTGCTGGAGAAACCGGCGCGGGAACGCCGGAAACGCCCCGAGCGGCGCCGCAAACAGTTCACCGTCCCCTTTCCCGACCGCCGCCTCACCCGCTCCGCCTACGAACAGGTCTTCCTCAAGCTCGTCTCCGGCGGACGCCTCCGCGTCGGGAAGGACCTCTACACGCCGGTCGGCATGAAGGGCTGGTACCACGCCATCTTCCGCCGCGAGTCCGACGGCAGCGAAAAGCTGCTGACGATCGACCAGCTCCTCCGGAAGATGAACGACTGGACGACGTAGGACGAGTCCTCGGTCCTCAGTCCTCGGTCCTCAGATCAGCCAGGCACGCTCTCAGTACGAACATCCGAGGACTGAGGACCGAGGACCGAGGACCGAGGACCGAGGACTGTTCTACTCCGTCGTACGTCGTTCCCAGTCTTCGCGGATCGCGGCGGTGGGCGAGCGGCCTTTGAGGCGCGGCTTCTCGAGGATCGTCGCGAAGAGGTCGGCGACGCCCCACGAGAGGAACGTCGTCGCGGCGACGATGAAGAAGTGCGTCAGCGTCGACAGATCGAGCAGGAAGACGATCGCCAGCGGGACGGCGATCCCCATCACGACGATGCCGACGATCAGTCGAGGCCCGGACACTGCCCGATTCTATCCCGCGCTACTCCCCGACAGTCTGTGACGCCTGCTGGGCGTCCAATTGCGTCGACAGCCGGTCACCCAGGTCGTGCTGGTAGTTCCGAACGCGCGAGACGTAGTTCCGCGTCTCGCGGAACGGCGGAACGCCGTTGAATCGTTGCACGTTGCCGGGGCCGGCGTTGTACGCCGCAACGACCTTCTGCTGGTCGCCGCCGAACTGATCGCTCAGGTATTTCAGATACTTCGCCCCCGCCTGGATGTTCTGGACCGGGTCGAGCAGGTTGCTCGCTCCCATCCAGCGACCGGTCCGCGGCACGAGCTGCATGAGCCCGATGGCGCCGACGCGCGAACGGGCGGTCGGGTTGAACTTCGATTCGGTGTTGACGACCGCCGCGACCAGCTCCGGCGGCAGGTTGTTCTTCTTCGCCTCGTTGTAGATGACCGACCCGAACGGGACCTCTTTCGCGAAGAACTGCTGCTTGATCGTATCGGTGATCACCGCCATCTTCTGCGGCGCCTGTTCGATCGCCTGCACGGGCGCCGTCGCGGCCTGCTGGATGCCCGTGGTCACCGCCTGCATCCCGCTCGTCACGCCGCCCGCAACGCTCTGCGCAATGCTCTGCGCCTGCTGCAGATCGCTCTGGATGACCTGCGGCTGGGGACTCTCCGGAGCCGGCGCAGTATTGGCGGCGGCCGTCTTGGTCGTGCTCTCCGCGTCGTGGATCATCTTCATCGGGACGCCGAGGCCACCGAACGCGAGCGACGCGCCGAGAGCCCACGTCGCGTACTTCTTGCGGAGCCCGGCGAATCGGCGCGGCTTCACCTTCTGCACCTCCTGGCGCAGATCGGATCTTCCATAACCATCGAGAAACCGCTGCTCAAACGGTCGGCTGGTCTTCGGCTGGTCCATATTCCCCGCTCCTCTGCACTCTTATTTGCAATCGCTCTACCACATTCAACCTATTGAAACGATTATGGTTGATGAAATATTGACCCTCACGACTTGGCCCATCGCTTGAAAACTGCTATCTATCGATGAGCCATGGCTGTCAGAAACACCTTCCTAGGAATGGCGCTCGCAGGAGCGCTGGCGCTCGCGCCTAAGCTGGCGGACGCCCAGAGCGTCGGCTGCGAGCACCCGATCCAGCTCGACGACTCGGTCATGGCGTGCTACCGCTACGGCCCCGAGCTCCCGCCGCCGGCTCCGGCACCCCCGGAACCGCAACCGAGCCCGTTTCAGCTCCGGGCGCTCAAGTACGCAGCGCTTTCGCTGAAACACAAGCTCGCGGGGCTGGCGAGCTACTACTCAGCCTCCCTGGACGGGACGCTCACCGCCACCGGCGCGATCTTCCATAATCGAAACCTCACGGCCGCCCACCTGACGCTTCCGCTCGGCACGTGGGTCGAGGTGACCTCCAGGGCGACCGGCAAGACGATCCGTGTCCTGGTGAACGACCGCGGACCATACGCGAAGAAGTTCACGATCGATCTCTCCAAGGCGGCCGCCCGAGCCCTCGGTGTCGACGTCGCCGAGGATCGCTACGTCGACATCAGGGTCGTCGCTCTGCCGGGCGAGGAGCCGCTTCCTCAGAATTGGCAGCTCAAAGCCGAATCGGCGGCTTCGTCGATCGCCGCCGCGGTCACGCCGGAAGAGTGAAGCAGAACGCGCTGCCTTCCTGCGGGTTCGAATCGACCGAGAGCGCTCCCCCCTCTTCCTCGATCGCCCTCTTCGCCAGGTAAAGCCCGTAGCCCGGCCCCCCTCCGCGCGACTTCTCGAGCTTGCTCATCCCGCCCAGCTCGAACACCTGCGGCGCGTATTTCGGGTCGATCCCGATCCCGTTGTCGCGGATGCAGATCCGGTGACTGCCGTCGTTCTGCGTCACCTGGAACGTGATCTGACGCTCCCCCTTCGCGCGGTCCGTGAAGAAGAGCGCGTTCGAGACGATCGCGCCGATCGCCTCTCGCAGCTTCTCCGGATCGGCGTTCACGACCGGCAGGTCCGGCGGGACGTTGAACGTCACGCCCCCCTCCTCGATCGCGTAGTTGTGCTTCTGGATCACCTCTTCGACGATCTCGCGGAGCGGTGTCGGGCGCCGGACGCTCGGCCGCGCGAGGAGCTTGACCATGTGCGACATGTCGTCGAGCACCCGCTTCATCTGCTGCGCGCTGGACCGGATGCGGCGGAGAAAGTCCTCCCCCTCCTCGTCGAGCTTGTCCACGTAGTCCGCGAGCAGCAGCTCACTGAATCCGTCGATCGCGAAGATCGGCGACTTCAGGTCGTGCGACAGAACGCTGAAGAGCCTCAACAGCTCGTCCTGCGACAGCGGCTTCTCCAGATCGATGTCGATGGCCAATCCTCCGAAGCGTGCACGAGTGCAACGGAGAGGCCAGAGGGGAAGTGGCTTAGTGCCTAGTGCTTAGTGCTTAGCAACAACAAGGCGCACTAAGCTCTAAGCACTAAGCCCTAAGCACTAAGCCCTAAGCACCCTTCCGGTAGGCGGCGATCTGGCCTTCGCCGAATACCTGCGTCGATCCGTCGGCTCGAATCGCGAGGGCGGTGCTGGCCGGAACGCCGACGCCGAGGCGGATGTCGGGGAGGGACATGAGGCGGCGGAGGGCCGTGTCGTCGAAGCCGGCTTCGATGACGGTATTCGGGAGCCAGCCCATGCCGTCGATCGCCGTGGTGACGCCGCGCATGTCGCGGACGCGCGTACCGAACGAAGACGCGGCGGCACCGATCGCGGCGATGACGGCGCCGTTCGAGGCGGCCTGGCGGAGTGCGATCTCGGCCGCCGACTCGCGAAGGGTGCCGAGCAGAGTGTTCGTCACGCCGCCGCCGATGTAGATCATCCCGGCGCCGAGGATGGCGTTGAGGTTCTTCGGACGGCGGTTGTCGCGGCCGCGGTAGATCGGGACGTTGACCGTTTCGACCGTCGGGTCGATCTCCTGGAAGTACTTCCCGAGGTGCTGCGCGTACTCGGCCGAGCCGGAGGCGGTGGGGAGGAACGCGATCGTGCGGCGGTCGCGCGGCATCTGCGCGAGGAGGAACTCGTCGATCTCTCGCGTCTCGCCGAACGAGAACTCGCCTCCGCCGATCAGCACCAGAAGCGTGACCGGAACGACTGTCTCGACTGTCAGCGGCTGATTCATTGCTTCAGAAACACCGGCTGCGTCCACGCGCTATGCCCGTTCGAATCGTCGACGCGGGCCCGGATGTACTTTCCGTCAGTGACGATCGACGTACGGTACTGCGCATCGCCGTCCTGGTGCGGCTTTACGTGCAACTCCTTGCCGTCGAACTCGATCGAGTCGAGCGTC
>DASYSN010000168.1:0-3634 GCA_036003305.1 Thermoanaerobaculia bacterium | reverse complement strand
CACGCCGCTTCGGGCGACAACCCCGGCGGATCGGTCAACTGGCTCGCCAGCGGCAAGAACATCATGGCGATCGGCGCGGTGACGCAGTCGAAGCTGATCGCGGTCTTCAGCTCGCGCGGCCCCACGAAGGATGGCCGTGTGAAGCCGGACATCGTCGCGAAAGGCGCCGCGCTCTTCTCCAGTGTCTACACCGGGACGTCATGGGATGTCGCCCGCGCCTGCGTCGTGCTCAATGTTCCGAGCTACGGCTGCGCGCAGGGGACGTCGATGTCGACGCCGGTCGTCACCGGCACGATGGCGCTCTTCGCGGAGCAGTGGAAGAAGTCGAACAACGGCGCACGTGCGCTTCCGCTGACGCTGAAGGCGCTCGCGATCGCCGGCGCCGAGGACCTCGGCAATCCGGGGCCGGACTACACATACGGTTTCGGGTTCCTGAACGCCAAGAACTCCGTCGATCTGATCGTCGCGGACAACGGCCAGGGAAAGCGCGTCAAGATCGACAGCGCGTCGACCGGCTCGAGCTTCGATTATCCGATCAACCTGACGTCGTCGCAGGACGTGCGCGTCGTCTTGTCGTGGTTTGACCCCGAAGTGCTTCCGCTCGGAGTCGAGGAGGTCGCGGGAAAGACGCTCGTGAACGACCTCGACCTGAAGGTCGTCGGCCCGGGCAGCTCGACAACGCTTCCCTACGTGCTCGACATGACGCATCCGGGAGCGAATGCCACTCGCGGCGTGAACAACACCGACAACACCGAGGAAGTCGAGATCAAGGGCGCGCCGGCGGGGACGTATCACGTCGTCGTCAGCGGAGCGAATGTTCCGCAGGGTCCGACGCAGTTCGTCGTCATTTCGAGCGCCGACTTCACGACCGGACCACCGCCGTGTGTCGATGCGACCGAACCGAACGAGACGGTCGCGACGGCGTACGGCTTGCCGGACGCGATCGACGTGAAAGCGGCGATCTGCTCGGCGTCGGACGTCGATCACTTCACGTTCCAGTCGACGACCTCGGGCTCGGTGCAGATCACGATTCAGTCGGCCGATTCGCCGCTGAAGGCGACGCTGATCACGAACGGCGTCTCCGGCGCGCCGATCTCGATCGGCGCCGGCAGCACGAACGGCTTCACCGTCAACGCTCCATCGGGCACGACGACGTACGTCGTGCGCGTCGAGGCGAACGACACGCTCGGCGCGACGGGCGCCTACACGATCAACGCGAAGTATCCGATCGCGTCGGGTCCCCGGCACCGCGCGGCCAGGCCATAGCACGAATAGAATCGCACCGCATGACCTATCGCACGCTGATCGTCAGCGAGGAGAACGCTGTTCTCTCGGTGACGCTGAATCGTCCCGACGTTCACAACGCTTTCAACGATGAGCTGATCGCCGAGGCGATCGAGGTATTCGGCGGGATCGGGGCGGCGACGCACCTTCGCGCCGTTGTCCTCCGCAGCGGAGGCGCGAACTTCTGCGCCGGCGCCGATCTGAACTGGATGTCGCGCATGGTGTCGTACACGCGCGAGGAGAACATCCGCGACTCGTCGCAGCTCGCGAAGATGTATGCGCTCGTCAACGAGTGCCCGATCCCGGTGGTCGGCCGGATTCAGGGCGCGGCAATTGGCGGCGGCGTCGGTCTCGTCGCGGTTTGCGACATCGCGATCGCGACGCGGGCGTCGAAGTTCGGGCTTTCCGAGGTGAAGCTCGGGATTCTGCCGGCGGTCATCTCGCCGTACGTCATCGAAAAGATCGGCGCGTCGCACGCGCGTGCGCTCTTCCTCACGGGCGAACGATTCGACGCGGAGCGCGCGCTGCGCATCGGTCTGGTGCATCGCGTCGCCGACGACGAAGCGGCGCTCGACACAGCCGTCGCGGACACGCTGGCGCAGCTCGCGACGTCCGGCCCCGAGGCGGTGAAGGCGTGCAAGAAACTGATCGCGTTCATCTCGACCAACGAGCTGGCGGAGAACATTCCGTACACGATCGAGGCGATCGCCGAGCGGCGCGTCAGTGAAGAGGGACAGGGCGGGATGCAGGCGTTTCTGAAGAAGACGAAGGCGCCGTGGAGCGTGTAATCGTTCCGAATCGCGGCGAGATTGCGGTCCGCATCGCGCGTGCGTGCCGCGAGATGGGGATCACGTCGATCCTCGCTTACTCCGACCTTGACGACATTTCGTTCACCCGCCGTTTCTTCGACGAAGCCGTCTCCCTCGGCGAGTCGTATCTCGATGTCCCAAAGGTGATCGACGCGGCGCGCCGCGCCCGCGCCGACGCGCTTCATCCCGGCTACGGTTTCCTCTCGGAGCGCGCGGAGCTCGCGGCGGCGTGCGAGGAGGCGGGGATCACGTTCATCGGACCGAAAGCGTCTTCGATCGCCGCGATGGGCTCGAAGGCGGAGTCACGCCACCTGATGCAGCGCCTCGGCGTGCCGGTCGTCCCCGGGTACGACGGCGAGGACCAGTCGTTCGAGACGCTCGCCGCCGAGGGGGCGCGCATCGGCTTTCCGCTTCTCGTGAAGGCGAGTGCGGGCGGCGGCGGGAAAGGGATGAAGATCGTCCGCAGCCGCGAGGAGCTGCAGCCGCAGATCGAGTCGGCGCGGCGCGAAGCGATCAAGGCGTTCGGTGACGGACGGCTGTTGCTCGAGCGCTACATCGAGGAGCCGCGGCACGTCGAGTTTCAGGTCTTCGGCGACGGCCGCGGTAACGTGCTGCACCTCTTCGAGCGCGACTGTTCGATCCAGCGACGGCATCAGAAGGTCGTGGAGGAGTCGCCGGCGCCGCGCTACAGCAACGAGCTGCGAAACCGGATGGCCGAGGCGGCGATCGCGGCGGCGCGCGGCGTCGATTACCGGAACGCCGGAACGGTCGAGTTCATCGTCACGCCGGACGGCGAGTTCTACTTCCTCGAAATGAACACGCGTCTGCAGGTCGAGCATCCGGTGACGGAGCTGGTCACCGGCGTCGATCTGGTCCGCGCGCAGATCGAGGTGGCGCGCGGAAACGGCCTGCCGTGGACACAGACGCAGCTCGCGCAGCGCGGACACGCGATCGAAGTGCGCGTCTACGCCGAGGATCCGGACGACCGTTTCCTGCCGCAAAGCGGCACGATTGCCGTTTACCGCGAGCCGTCCGGCCCCGGCGTTCGCGTCGACGCCGGCGTAACCGAGGGGAGCACGATCGGCGTGAGATTCGATCCGATGCTCGCGAAACTGATCGCGTACGGCGAAACGCGCGACGCCGCGATCGATCGCCTCGACCGCGCTCTGCGGAACTACGTCATCCTCGGCACGAAGACGAATGTCTCCTGGCTCCGTCGCGTCGTGACGCATCCCGCGTTCCGCGACGGCCGTGTCTCCACGCGCTTCCTAGAAGACCACGACCTCACGCGAACCGTCCCCGACTACGTGCAAGACGTCGCCACCGCCATCGCCGCGCGCGCCCGACGTCCCGAGAGGCGGGTGGTGGGCGGCGCCCCCACGTTGCCGAGTGTCTGGGACGCGCTGGGCGGGTGGGGGCGGTAGGAGCGTCTACGCGTCGTGGTCGGTGCGCGCCGCAGCTTCAAGTTGCGCGACACGCGCTTCCAGGTCGATCAGCCGCGCGCGAATTTCGCGAATCTCATCATGAAGCTGGAGCATCGA
>DASYSN010000167.1:0-15536 GCA_036003305.1 Thermoanaerobaculia bacterium | reverse complement strand
ACGCCGCAAGTACCGCAGACGACTCATGGCATCGCCAGTTGGTACGGTGAAGAGTTCGCGGGGCGGACGACGGCGAATGGGGAGATTTTCGATCCGATGCTGCTGACTGCGGCGCATCGGACGCTGCCGTTCGGGACGATCGTCGATGTGAAGAATTCGACGACGGGCCAGACGGTGCGGGTGCGGATCAATGACCGCGGGCCGTTCGTCGGGAACCGGATGATCGATCTCTCGTTCGCGGCGGCGCAGCAGATCGGATTGATCGATCCCGGCAGCGGGCAGGTGGACGTGACGGTTGTCGCGATGGGCCGCGGTGAGCGGGAGCCGCCGGCGCCGTATACGGTGACGGTGAATCAGCCGAAAGAGCAGGTGAAGATCTCGTCGGAGGAGCCGCCGAAGGTGGAGTTCCCGTTGCCGACGACGACGACCAGTGTGGCACCGGCGATCCCGCCGACGACCGCCGGCAAGATTGCCGGCGCCACACAGGACAACGATTTCGGGGTGCAGGTGGTGGAGGAGCATCACGGGGTCGAGACGCGGAAGCAGGTTTCGCCGGATGGGAAAACGGTGGAAACGGTCGTTCTCGGTGGAGCGCCGGCGGCTTCGCCGGCCCAGGAGCAAGCCGAGGACAAACCCGCGCCGGCGAGGGCGCCGGCGCCACACAGAATCACGCCGGGCTTCCTCGTTCAGGTGGGGGCGTTCGGGATCGAGGCGAACGCAAAGGCGCTGCAGAGCAAGCTGGCGCAGCTCGGCCAGCAGTCGCACATCGACCACGTCGACACGCTCTATCGCGTTCGCATGGGTC
Source organism: Thermoanaerobaculia bacterium (assembly GCA_036003305.1). Classification (GTDB taxonomy): domain Bacteria; phylum Acidobacteriota; class Thermoanaerobaculia; order Gp7-AA8; family Gp7-AA8; genus DASXHZ01. The sequence continues at coordinate 14,731 of DASYSN010000167.1, read as the reverse complement.
CGTACGCCACGCGCGAGGAAGCGATCCGCGCGCGCGGCGCACTCGAAACGAACGGGATGTCGGCGATCGTGATCGCCGCCGATACGAACTAGAGCAGGTCGCTCGTCGAGAAGAAGAACGCGATCTCGATGTTCGCGTTCTCGTCGGAGTCCGACCCGTGGATGGCGTTCTGCTCGATCGACTCGCCGAAGTCCTTGCGGATCGTGCCTGCGTCGGCCTTCGCCGGATCGGTGGCGCCCATCACTTTGCGCAGATGCGCGACGGCGTTGTCACGCTCCAGCGCGGCGACGTAGACGGGGCCGGAGGTCATGTACTCGACGAGGCCCGAGAAGAACGGCCGTTCGCGATGAACGGCGTAGAAGCCCTCCGCCTGCGAACGGGAGAGCGCGACCTTCTTGACGCAGAGGATCTTGAATCCCTCGCCGTCGAGACGGCTGATGATCTTGGCGAAGTTTCCTTTGCGGACAGAGTCCGGCTTCACGATGGTGAATGTGCGGTTTGCCATAGCGGGCGCGGATTATAGCGATGACGCGCGCCGCGACGCGTGCAACATCGGGATGACCTGCGCGGTATTCGCCTCGTTGAAGTCGACCGGGAGGTAGAGGGTGAACGTCGAGCCACTTCCCGGCGTCGACTCGACCTCGATCGTTCCGCGGTGCAGCTCGACGAAATTGCGCGTGAGCGAGAGGCCGAGGCCCGTGCCGCCCTTGCGCGACCGGCGGCCGTGCTCGGTCTGGTAGAACTCGTCGAAGATTCGCTGCAGGTCGTCGGGCTGGATGCCGACGCCCTGGTCGGTCACGTCGATGCGCACGGTGTCGACGGCGAGCGGAGAGCCCGTGCGCGGGATGAACGAGACGTTCACCGACACGGGACCGCCCTGCGGCGAGAACTTCACGGCGTTCGAGAGGAGGTTGAAGAGAATCTGCTTGAGGCGTCCCTCGTCGAGGCAGACGGTCGGGACGTCTTCGTTGACGCGCGAGACGATCTGAACGCGCGCTTCCGAGGCGAACCCCTTCATCACGCGTTCGACGGCGGTCACCGTGTCGTGGAGGTCGAACGTGTCGGCGCGCAGCTCCATCTTGCCAGCCTCGATCTTCGAGAGGTCGAGAATGTCGTTGATCAGCTCGAGCAGGTGGTTGCCGGCGGCGTGGATGTTCTCGAGGAACTTGTAGAAACGCGGGGCGAGCGACGCGCGTGCCCCTTCGAGCAGGACGCTGGAGAAGCCAATGATGGAGTTGAGCGGCGTTCGCAGCTCGTGCGACATGTTCGCGAGGAACTGGTTCTTCGAGCGGTCGGCTGCCATGAGGCGGAGGTTCGCCTCGCGCAGCTCGTTGGTCCGCTCCATGACGCGCTGCTCGAGCGCGTAGGTGAGCCCCTCGAGGTCCTTGTAGAGCTGCTGGTTCTCGATGGCGACCGCCGCCTGGTTGGCGATCGCGGTGAGGAGGATGACGTCGTCCGGGTCGAACGCATGCTTGTGGTAGCTCTCGACCGAGATGACGCCGATGACGCGGTCGCGCGCGATCATTGGGACGCCGAGCCACGACTCGGTCGGCTTCGAGTCGGCGACCGCTTTGAGGCCGAGGCGTTTCTCGTCGGCGACGCTGGCGATGAGCAGCGGCTGGTGATTCGTGACGACCCAGGAGTTGAGGCCGGGGCCGACGGGTAGGCGCTCTTTCGGCAGCATCGCGCCGTCGCGCATGTCGAGCTCGAACGACAGCTCGTTCGTGGCGTCGTCGAGCAGGGCGATGGCGAAGAGCGAGCAGTCGATGACCTTCTTGCACTCGGTGTAGATGGCCATCAGGAGCTGGTCGGTGGTGTAGCGGAGCGAGATCGTCTTGCCGATGTTCGTCAGCGATGCGATGCGCTGGATCTGCTGCATGGAGTGCGTGCGCGTCGTGGCGAGATTGCGCGCCACGTAGTTCGCGACGACGCCGGTGAACGCGAGCGCCAGGACGGCGCCCCAGCCGATCGTGGAGTAGGCGAGCGCCATGACGACGACGCAGGGAATCGTGACGATGTAGATCGACGAGTCGACGAAGTCGAGGTGGAGGATCTTCGAGAACGGGTAGTTGTAGCCGGTCTTCTGCACGCGCGACATCACGAGCTGGTTCGTCAGGATGAGCACCAGGCTCGAGATCGCGATCCGCATCGCGGCGAGCGGCGTCGCCTGAAGGACCGGCGTCTGTCCGCCGATCGCGCCGTACACCAGGCCGGCGACGACGACCGGGATCCCGTACGTCCCGAAGAGTCCGAAGGTCTTCACGTATTCGACCGGCGCGTCGTCCATCGGAATCTTCACCGGGCCGATTTGACGCATGCCGACGAGGCGCGCCGTGATCGCGACGGCGACTGCGATCCACGACGTGATGACCATGCCGAGGAGCGGCAGCATCGACATGTACGCCATCATCGCGAGCGAGATGAAGATGACGTTCGTCAGCTCGAACTTCAGGAGGCTCAGGGCGGTGGCGAAGGCGACGAAAATGGCGAGGAGAATGGTCGCGTTCGGCGAGAGGCGGTCGACGATCGACACGGTCTGCGGGTACCGCATCACCGTCACGGCCGCCATCAGCAGAAGACCGGCGAAGCCCTGCGTCAGGAAGACGTAGACGACGCGCCGGCGCTGTGCCGCCTTGGAATCGAGACCGTCGGGCATTGGGATGTAAAGAAGAGTAGCACCGGCTAGAACGACGCGAAAACCAGCCCCTCTTCCCGCCGCCATGTCGAGCCCGATGTTGAGTTCGGCGGAATTGACGTTTCGTCGCGGCAGACGATGGTGTTCTGCAGCCGCATCGGACGGGTGAGCGCGACGTCGTGCGCCACGATGCAGTTCGTCAGCTCGACGCCGGCGGCGATGCGGCAGTCGTCCCAGACGACGCTGTCGTGCAGCGTCCCCTCGACGACGCTGCGGTCGCCGATGACGGTGTCTCCGCAGAGCGCCCGGCTTGCCGCGAGGTAGCGCTGCGGCGTGCCGATGTCGAACCACCGTGCGTTGTCATCGACGATGCCCGCGACGGTGTCGCTTTCCAGGATGTGTGCGTAGACGTCGTCGACGATGGAGAACTCGTCGCGGTCCGGCATGCGTTCGAAAACGCGGGTGCTGATGGCGTGCGTGCCGGCGAACATCAGCGGCTCGCCGCGGCCTTTCCCGAATCCGGTGATCCGGCCGTCATCGAGCCACACGGCGGTGAACTTGTCGTTCGGCGGCGCGTGTCGAAGCGTGAGCGCCGCAATCGCGTTTCGCTCGCGGCGAACGCGGACGAGCGCCTGGAGGTCGGGCGACTGGAGCGTGTCGCCGTTCACGAGGAGGAACTCGTCGTCGCTTTCGAGCAGGTGCCGGACGCGCCGCACCCCGCCGCCCGTGCCGAGAATCTCGTGCTCGAGCGAGAAGTGGAAGGTGACGTCTTCGTACGTGTCGACGAGGAAGGACTCGATCGCGTCGGGCAGGTGATGGAGGTTGACGATGATCTCGTCGATGCCCGCGTGCAGCAGGTTCTCGACCGCGTACGCGATCAGCGGCTTGTTGCAGACCGGGAAGACCGGCTTCGGCAGCAGGTACGTGATCGGGCGGAGCCGCGTGCCGTAGCCCGCGGCGAGGATCATGGCCTTCATAGTGGTTAGTGCGCAGTGCTTAGTGCTTAGTGGCTCGGGCTTAGTCCTAAGCACTAAGCACTAAGCACTAGGCTCTAAGCACTCATAGTTGGTCCGCGGGGAAGACCATGTGTTCGGGCAAATCGGCGCGGGTGCGGCGCGCCTGGCGATAGAGGTCGGCGTAGGTGAGGCGGATGGCCTGGTCGAAGTTCATTCCGAGCTCGCCGGCGATCGTGCGGATCGTTTCGATGGGGCCTTCGATCTCGAAGTACTCGCCGATCGGCGTACGGTCGAGGACGATCTCGACTTCGCGGAAGCGCCACACCTCGCGGTACTTCTGATAGCGGAACACCGGCTTGAATCCGAGGGAGTCGAAGAGCTGGATGGCGAGCTCGAACGACTCGACGCCGGTCTGCACCTCCTCGCGCGTCTTGATGCCGCTCGCCTCGATCGACATCGGTCCTTTGAACGTCGCGAGCGCGTACTTGCCGAACTTTCGGACGCGGAGGAGCGCGCCTTTCGTTCGCAGCTCGCCGCGCCGGTCGAGGACGATGTTGTCTTCGAACGTCTCCGGATAGAGCCGCTGCGCGCCGAGCTCGTGGAGCTTGCGCGTCAGCTCTTGCCGGTTGTGCAGCGGGAACTTGACCTCGATCTCTTGCGCCATCTACTTCTGCAGCACTTCGACGCCGGGCAGCTTCGCGCCGCTGATGAACTCCAGCGAAGCGCCGCCCCCGGTCGAGATGTGCGTGATCTTGTTTGCGAACCCGCTCGCCTTTACCGCCTCGACCGACTCGCCTCCGCCGACGACGCTGATCGCGTGCGATTCGGCGACGGCGCGCGCCATCGACATCGTTCCTTTCGCGAACTCCTCCTTCTCGAAGACACCCATCGGGCCGTTCCAGAAAATCGTGCGCGCGGTCGCCAGCTCGTGCGTGAACGCGCTCACGGTGCGCGGTCCGATGTCGAATGCCTTCTGGTCGGGCGTGAGCCCTTGATCGACGCCGATCGTCTCGATGACCTTCGGGTTCTGGAGGTCGTCGCCGCAGACGAGGTCGACCGGGAGGATGACGTTGGCGCGGTGCTGGCCCTGATCGATGCGCTTGGCGACGTCGATCGACTCGTTGTCGACGAGCGAGCCGCCCATGTCGATCTGCCGCGACGCGAGAAACGTATTCGCCATCCCGCCGCCGATGAGCACCGTATCGGCGAGGTCGACGAGCGCTTCGAGCGGCTCGATCTTGCCGGCGATCTTCGCGCCGCCGAGGAGCGCCACGGACGGGCGGTCGGAAGCCTGCGTCACCTTCTGGAGGAACTCCAGCTCGCGTGCGAGGAGAAGACCGCCGGCCGTGTCGTCGGGGTCGAACAGGCGTGGTAGGGCGTCGATCGACGCGTGTGCGCGGTGGCAAGCGCCGAAGGCGTCGTTGACGTAGAAGTCGGCGAGCTTTCGCAGCTCGGCCGCGAACGCGCTGTCGTTCTGCTCCTCGCCGGCATGGAAACGAAGGTTCTCGAGCAGCAGCAGGTCGCCCTCGCGAAGCGCCTTCGACTTGCCGACGGCGTCAGCGCCGGTGCAGTCGTCGCTCCAGCCGACGTTCGTCTTGGTCAGCTCGGCGAGCTTCTCGCGTACCGGCGCGAGCGAGTACTTCGGCTTGCGCTCCCCTTTCGGCCGGCCGAGGTGCGAGGCGATCATGACGCGCGCGCCGGCATCGCGGAGGAGTCGCAGCGTCGGCAGCGTCTCCTCGATACGCGTGGCGTCGGTGATGCGCGTGCCCCCCATGCCCTCCGTAAGCGGGACGTTGTAGTCGACGCGATAGAAGACACGTGCGCCGCGCGGGATCGTGACGTCGGAGAGCGTGCGAATCTGAATCATGCGTGCTGCAGCGACTCCTTCTTCACCTTCGCGACATACGCGATCAGATCCAGAATCCGGTTCGAGTATCCCCACTCGTTGTCGTACCACGACAGGATCTTGTGCATGTTCGGGCCGACGGAGCGGGTGAAGGTGGTGTCGAGGATCGACGAGTGCGGGTTGTGATTGAAGTCGATCGAGACGAGCTGCTCGTCGGAGTACGCGAGGATGCCTTTCAGCTCGCCGTTCGCCGCATCGCGGATCACCTGGTTGATCTCCTGCGCGCTCGTCGGTTTTTCGGTGTGGAACGTGAGGTCGACGAGTGAGACGTTCGGCGTTGGAACGCGCACCGAGATCCCGTCGAACTTCCCCTTCAACTCCGGCAGGACCAGGCCGACCGCCTTCGCGGCGCCGGTGGTCGTCGGGATCATGGAGAGCGCGGCGGCACGCCCGCGGCGCAGGTCCTTGTGCGGGAGATCGAGGATCTCCTGGTCGTTCGTGTACGAGTGCACCGTCGTCATGATGCCCATCGTGATGCCGAAATGCTCGTGGAGCACCTTCGCGACCGGCGCGAGGCAGTTCGTGGTGCACGAAGCGTTCGAGACGATCGTGTGCGTCGCCGGGTCGTAGTCCTTCTCGTTGACGCCGATGCAGAGGGTGACGTCGGCGTCTTTCGACGGCGCGGAGATGATGACGGTCTCGACGCTCTTCTTGAGGTGGCGTGACGCTTTCTCTTTCGAGGTGAAACGGCCCGACGACTCGACGACGATCTGGACGCCGAGGTCTGACCACGGGATCTCCGCCGGATCGGGCGACGAGAAGACGCGCAGTTCCTTTCCGTCGATCAGCAGGCCGTTCTGCGAGTGCTCGACCTTGTTCGGAATGGTGCGATGGACGGAGTCGTACTTGAGCAGATACGCGAGCGTGGTCGCGTCCGTCAGGTCGTTGACGGCGACGAATTCGATGTCTTTTGTGGTGCGCTCCAGCGCCGCGCGCAAGACGTTGCGCCCGATACGCCCGAAGCCGTTGATTCCTACTTTGACCATGGGTCCTCCAACCAGCAATTACTATATCGCCCGCATGTCGGTGGAACCGATTCGTTGGCAGGGTGCAAAACTGCAACTTCTCGACCAGAGACGACTTCCGCGCGAGATCGTCTGGATGACGTGCGCCGATGCGCACGAGACCGCGGTGGCGATCCGCGACATGGTCGTGCGCGGCGCGCCGGCCATCGGCGTCGCGGCCGCGTTCGGCATCGCGATGGCGGCGGAGCGCGGCGATGACGTCGCTGCCGCCGCTGCCGAGCTCCGCAAGGCGCGGCCGACGGCGGTGAATCTGATGTGGGCCGTCGACCGGATGCTCGCGGCGCATGCGCGCGGCGCGAACCTCGTGACCGAGGCGCAGGCGATGTTCGATGAAGACGTGGAGGCGAATCGCCGCATCGGAAGCAACGGCGCCGCGCTTCTCGGCAATCAGGCGACGGTCCTGACGCACTGCAACGCCGGCGCTCTCGCCACCGCCGGCTACGGCACGGCCCTCGGCGTCATTCGGGCCGCAGTCGAGGCGGGGAAGCGCGTTGCAGTTTTTGCGGATGAGACACGTCCGTATCTCCAGGGCGCGCGGCTCACCGCCTGGGAGCTGCAGCAGGACGGCATCGACGTCACGCTGATCACCGACAACATGGCAGGCCACTTCTTCCAGCACGGGACGTTCGACGCGGTGATCGTCGGCGCCGATCGCATCGCGGCGAACGGCGACACGGCGAACAAGATCGGGACGTACACGGTCGCGGTGCTCGCGAACGCGCACGGGGTGCCGTTCTACGTCGCGGCGCCCGTGTCGACGATCGATCCGAAGACGCCGAACGGCGGGGCGATCCCGATCGAGGAGCGGAGCGCCGCCGAGGTGACGTCGATCGGCGGGACGGCCATCGCGCCGGAGAATGTGGCGGTGCGGCATCCGGCGTTCGACGTGACGCCGGCGCGGCTGATCACGGCGATCATTACCGATCGCGGCGTGCTGCGGCCGCCGTATGAGGAGGCAATACGCGCGCTCTTTCGAGAATAGTCGCTGCGCTCTGGCTCGGGTCGGGCGCGTTTCTGCTCGCCGTGGCGGCTCCCGCCGCGTTTCGCGCCGCCGGAAGTCCGACGATCGCCGCGAACGTGGTCGGCGCGATGCTCGCCGCGTGGCACTACATCGCCATCGCGCTGCCGCTGATCCTGCTGGCGCTCGAGTGGCGCCGCGCGCGTGCGTTGATGGTGATCATCCTCTTCGCGGGGATCGTGTTCGGCGCCACGCAGATCGTGGTTGACCTTCGGATTCGCGCGATCCGCGAGTCGAGCATCGTCCCGATCAGCTCCCTCTCGCCCACTGATCCCGTTCGGCGGCGCTTCGGCGCGCTGCACGGAATCTCGTCGATCCTCCTTCTCGCGCAGATCGTCGTCGCGGCGGGGGCGGTTGGCGCCGGCACAGAAAGCTAACCGGACTGCAACTCTTCCGTCGAACCTACGTAACCCTTCGTACGGAGAATGGCTCAATGCGCAGATTGATGGCTGTTGTTGTCTTCGCGACCGGGTTTGCAGCGTTTGGTCAAACGCAGACGGCGTCGCATCCGGCGCCGGCGCCGATCAATATTCACCGGACCTCCGCGCCCATCACGATCGACGGCGATCTTTCGGATCCGGGCTGGAAGGACGCGGCGAGGGTCGATCAGTGGGTCGAGGGATCGCCCGGCAACAACATCCCGGCGAAGGTGAAGACGATCGCGTACCTGACGTACGACGACCGTTACTTTTACATCGGCATCCGCTGCGAAGACCCCGACGCGAAGAAGATCCGCGCGCCGTACGTCGAGCGTGACGCGGTCCTCGGCACGGACGACAACATCGCTGTCTTCCTCGACACCCGCGGCGAAAGGCGAACCGCGCTCGAGCTGCGGGTGAATCCGCGCGGCATCCAGGGCGACGGCTTCTACGACGACTCGAATGGCGACGAGGATTTTTCACCCGATTACTTCTACGACACGGCCGCGCGCATCGACGACCACGGCTGGAGCGCGGAGTACCGGATCCCGTTCTCATCGCTTCGCTATTCGAGCCGCAATCCGACGTGGAACATCCTGATCTGGCGGAACTACCCGCGCGACTTCCGGTACGCGTTCTATACGTCGCCGGTGTGGCGCGACGTGAACTGCCTCGTCTGCAACTCGGCGCCGATTGTCGGCCTCACGGATCTACCGGAGGCGGGGCACCTCACCGTCGCGCCGTACGTCAGCAGCCAGCATCTCGAGCAGGCGACGGAGTCGCTCGGCAACCTGAACGACCGCAGCCTCGACAACAACGTCGGCGCCGACCTGAAGTGGACGCCGACGGCAACCGCCGCGATCGACGCGACGATCAATCCCGATTTCTCGCAGGTCGAGGCGGACGTCCCTCAGATCACGGTCAATCAGCGGTTCGCGGTGTTCTTCCAGGAGAAGCGGCCGTTCTTCCTCGAGGGGTTCGACCTCTTCAACACCCCGCTTCAGGTCGCGTACACGCGAACGATCACGTCGCCTCGAGCCGGTCTCCGCGCGACCGCACGGTCGGGTGACACGACCTATACCGTGCTTGCTGCGGACGACCGCGGCGGCGGGTTGACGATCATCCCCGGCGCGCAGTCGAGCGATTTCGCGCCGGAGGATTTTTCTTCCGAGAACGTCATCGGCCGCGCGCGGCACGAACTCGGGCAGTCGTACGTCGGCGCGATCCTGACGGACCGCGAGATCAGCGGCGGCGGACACAATCGCGTCATCGGTCCCGACTTCCTCTGGCGTCCGAATCAGTCCAACACCGTGTCGGGTCAGCTCCTCTACAGCGATACGCAGAATCCGGATCGTCCCGAGCTGTCGCCTGCATGGAACGGGCAGTCAAGCCACGCCTTCGCGGCGACAGCGAACTGGAACCATCTGGAGCTCCATCGCGACTTCGGTCTGGCGTTCACGCAGTACGGCGACGATTTCCGCGCGGACCTCGGCTTCATTCCGCAGGTCGGATATCGCGATCTGAACGGCTACTACGCGCTGCGTTTCTATCCGGAGCACTCGAAGATTGCGTTCCTGCGTATGGTCGCCGGCTACGACCACCAGACCGACATGCATGGCAACACGTTGTTCAGCGGCCTGAATCTCGGCGGTTTCGCGATCGGGGTCCACAACCTGAATCTGCAGGTGAACCTCCACCCCGACGAGCATGTGCTGTTCGGGGCGCAGACGTACAAGCAGAGCTATCTCAACTGGTTCGTCCAGATCGATCCGTCACGCCGAGTGACGCGTTTGTCCTTGCAGGGACGCGTCGGCCAGGCGACCGACTTTACCAATCTCATCGTCGGTCGAAGTGCCAGCGTCAGCGCGACGGCGACGTTCCGCCCGCTCGACCGGACCACCATCGAGTTCGACTCGAACCACGAGGTGCAGCGGAACCGCGGCGCGAACGTCTATACCGCGCAGGTCGAACGGGTCCGAGTGCTCTACAGCTTCAGCGCCAGCTCGATCCTCCGCCTCATCGCGCAGTACGACGACGTCAACCGCCACCTCGATCAGTACCCGGGTATCCCGGTCCCCCAACACAGCGGCGACTTCCTCGGCTCCCTGCTGTACGGCTACAAGCTCAACTGGCAGACGGTCCTCTACCTCGGCTACGGCGACGACCGCGTGCTGACCGACCGGAACGACCTTCTGAAACAGGACCGCTCAATCTTCTTCAAGGTGAGCTACGCCATCCAGCGCTGAGGAGGGTCCGGAATTCAATCCGCCGAGGAGTGGTTGGGATGGGTTATCAGTTGTTTGCCCTATCGGGACGAGAAGGTTGCTTTGAATCTCCGATCGGCAGCACAGAAAGGAGATTCACCAATGAGAACGTCCGGTAACGTCAAGTGGTTCAACGACGCCAAGGGATTCGGATTCATCACCACTGAGAAGGGTGAGGACGTGTTCGTCCACTTCTCGGCCATCCAGGGGAACGGTTTCCGTTCACTCGCGGAAGGCGCCGCGGTCGAATTCGATGTGGTCCAGGGCCCGAAGGGGCTTCAGGCCGCCAACGTCGTGGTAGCGTAAGCGCAACCATTGCCGATGTCCGAAGGGCAGGAGCGATCCTGCCCTTCTTTCTTAGCGGGGGGAGAGCAGATGGGTAGAAGTCCTTCAACATTCGCGAAACGCCAGCGCGAGCTCGCAAAGAAAGAACGCCAGGAGCAGAAGGCCGTCAAACGCGCCGAGCGGAAGCAGGAAGGCGGCGGCGGCCCCGAGATCGATACCGAAGTCGTGCGTGAGACCCCGATTCAGGATATGTAAGGTCAGAGGTCAGCCGACGATCTGATTTCCTTCAACGTCGATCTCGTGCAGCGGCATGCCGAGCGTGCCGAGCGGCTCACGCACCTGAGCGGCGTTTCCAACGATGACGATGAGCGCGCGGTCGGGGTCGACGTACTTGTTCGCCACGCGCGCGATGTCGTCGCGTGAGATCGCCCCGATGTTCTCGCGGTAGCGGTCGAAGTAGTCCTCCGGAAGAGAATAGAGCTCCATGTCGAGCAGCCGCGATGCGATGTCGCTCGCGCTCTGCACCGTGGCCGGGAACACTCCCATCATGTAGCTCTTCGTTTCGTCGAGCTCGCGCGGCTCGACGTCGCCGGTGCGAATGCGCCGCAGCTCGGCGAGCACCTCCTCGACCGACTCGCGCGTCACTTCATTGCGCACCGGCGCGCTGACGACGAACGGCCCGCCGCTGCGCCGGAACGCAAAGGTGGATCGCGCCCCGTACGTGTAGCCGTGCTTCTCGCGCAGGTTGAGATTGATGCGCGAGTTGAAGATCCCGCCGAGGAGCGCGTTCATCACGTTGATCGCGAAGTAGTCCTCCGAGGCACGCGCGACGCCGACATGACCGACGCGGATCTCCGACTGCACCGCCTGCGGACGATCGATCAGGTAGATGCGGCTGGTCTCCAGGTTGCGGGGTTGCGGGCTCGGACGGGGTGGCTCGGGGCCGCGCTTCCAGTCGCTGAATGCGTCGCGGACGAGGCGCACCGCATCGTCGGGCGTGACGTCGCCGGAGACGACGACGGAGGAGTGATTCGGGATGTAGTGCTGCGCGTAGAAGCGGCGCACGTCGTCCAGCGTCATTTTCGAAACGCTGGCGCTCGTGCCGATCATCGGATTGCCGTACGCGCCTGTGCCGTAAAGCAGGCGGGCGAACCGCTTACCGGCGATCGCCGCCGGCTCGTCGCGCTGCTGCAGGATCTCCATGAGCCGCTCGCTGCGGACGCGCTCCAGTGCGTCGGGCGGAAGCGTGGCGCGGAACGAGACGTCGCCGAGAATCTGGATCGCCTCCGGCGCCGTGCGGCTGAGGACCTCGATCGACATGTATGTCGCGTCCCAGTCGGCGCCGGTGCCGAGGGCGCCGCCGAGGAGGCCGACGTCCTCAGCGAGCTTGATCGCGTCACGGGAGCCGGCGCCTTCGTCGAGCAGGTCGGCTGTCACCGACGCGAGTCCCGCGAGATCGGCGACGTCGTGATCGGCGCCCGACTTGACGATCGTCCGGAGCGCCACGATCGGCGCGTTGTGGTTTTCGGCGATCAGGACGTGCAGCCCGTTGTCGAGCGTCGCGCGGTGGATGTGCGGGAAGTGGTACGGCCGCGGCGCGCCGGGTTCCGGTGCGCTGGAACGATCGACCGCGCTCATGCCGCCACCTCCGGCAGGAAGAGGCTCGTAGCGCGATTCTCGGGTGTCAGGAACTCTTTCGCGACGGTTGCGAGGTCGGACGCGCTCGCGGTGCGGTACGGCTCTAGCCAGGTGTTGAGGATGTGCGGGTCGTCGAAGTACGTCGCGAGCATTCCGATCAGGTCGGCGCGCGAGTCGTAGTTCTCCACCTGGTGCGCAAACTCGATCTCGGCGCGGTTCTTCGCGCGCGTCAGCTCGTCTTCGGTGATGCCGCCGCTGACGACGCGGGCGAGCTCCTCGTCGATGGCCTGCTCGATCGTCTCGATCGGGACGCCTTCCTTCGCCGTCGCCTGCAGCAGGAGCATGCCGGTCGATTCGGTCGGGAGCACGTACGTGCCGACGTCCTGGGCGATCTGTTTCTCGTGCACGAGCGACCGCTCCAGCCGGCTCGCCTTGTCGGCCCCGAGGATGGTCGTGAGGAGGTCGGCTTGGATCCATTCCGGCGCTCCCATCTTCGGCAGGTGATACAGGCGGTAGATTCGCGGGAGCTGCACGGGTGAGGCGAACGTTTCGCGCCGCTCGGTTTTCTGCGGCTGACGCTCCAGCGTGAACTGCGGGAACGTACCGCCGGGAACGATCTCGGAGAAGTATTGGTCAATGAGCTTCTTCGCTTCCGACATGTTGAAGTCGCCGACCAGCGTCAGCGTGCAGTTGTCGGGGCGGTACCAGGTCGCGAAGAACTCGCGGATGTCCTCGAGCGACGCGGCCTGCAGGTCCTCCATCGAGCCGATGGTCGGCCAGTGGTAGGAGTAGTCGGGATCGTAGGCGAGATTCAGGAGGCGCTCGAACGCGGTGCCGTACGGCACGTTGTCGTAGCGCTGCCGGCGCTCTTCCTTCACGACTTCGCGCTGGATGTCGAGCTTTTCCTGCGTCAGCGCCGGGAGGAAGAAGCCCATGCGGTCGGACTCCAGCCAGAGACCGAGGGCGAGGTAGTTCGACGGGAGCGTCTCGAAGTAATTCGTGCGGTCGAAGAACGTTGTCCCGTTCAGGACTCCGCCGACCGACTGCACGTACCGAAAGTGCTCGTTGTTGCCGACATGCTCCGATCCGGAGAAGAGCATGTGCTCGAAGAGGTGCGCGAACCCCGTGCGGCCGGGGCGCTCGTTCTTCGATCCGACGTGGTACCAGAGATTGACGGCGACGAGCGGGGCGGAGTGGTCCTCGTTCAGTACCACCCGGAGGCCGTTCGCCAGCTCGTAGGTTTCGAGCGAAAGCATAGGGCGCGGAGTTGTATCACGGCCTGCTATCCTTCCGCGCGAGTGTCGTCCACGCTTCCATTCCGGCATATCGCGGTCGAGGGGCCGATCGGCGTCGGCAAGACGTCGCTGGTCACGATGCTCGCGAAACGGTTCCGCGGGACGAAGATCCTCGAGGACGCCGACAACCCGTTCCTCGACGACTTTTACAAGGACCGGCGCGGGGCGGCGTTCCGTTGCCAGTTGTTCTTCCTGCTGTCGCGGTTCGACCAGCAGCGCTCGATCAGCCAACGCGATCTCTTCACCGAGCTGATCATCGCCGACTACACCTTCCCGAAGGACAAGATCTTCGCGTACCTGACGCTCGAAGACTCCGAGCTGATGATCTACAACCGGCTCTACGAGCTCCTTTACGAAACTGTCCCGAAGCCGGACCTCGTGATTTACCTTCAGGGGAATCTTGATACACTCTTGAAGCGCATCAAGAAGCGCGGGCGGGCATACGAGAAGTCGATCTCGCCACAATATTTGCAAGAGCTCAGCGAGGCGTACTCGCATTACTTTTATCGGTACGACGAGACGCCGTTGCTGGTAGTCAACACGAACGAAATCGATTTCGTGAATACCCCGGAGCACTTCGATCAGCTCATCGAGCAGATTCGAAGCGCGAAAAAAGGCACGCAGTACTACGTACCGCTTGGATCCTGAGTTTACGGACCGAGACGGAGGAAAGATGAAGAACAGAGTCACGGTCCCCGCGATCCGCGCCATGAAGTCCCACCAGCGGATCGGTATGCTCACGGCGTACGACTATCCCTCCGCGAAGATCGCCGACGCCGCCGGCGCCGACGTCCTGCTCGTCGGCGACTCGCTCGGCATGGTGGTCCTCGGATATCCCGACACGCTCAGCGTCACGGTCGAGGACATCCTCCACCACACGCGAGCGGTCGTCCGGGGAACGCAGCGGGCGCTCGTGGTCGCCGACATGCCGTATCTCTCGTACCACGTCTCGATCGAGGAGTCGGTCCGCAACGCCGGCCGGATGATCCAGGCGGGCGCGCACGCGGTGAAGGTCGAAGGCGGCAAGGCGTCGCGCATCAAGACGATCTCCGCGATGCTCGACGCCGAGATCCCGGTGATGGGGCACATCGGCCTCACGCCGCAATCGGTGAACGCGTTCGGCGGATTCAAGCTGCAGGGCAAAGAGGCGGACGACGCGCGGCGGCTGATCGACGAGGCGCTCGCGCTGGAGCAGGCCGGCTGTTTCTCGCTCGTCCTCGAATGCGTCCCCGCCGAGCTGGCGGCGTTCATCACGGAGCGGCTCACGATTCCGACGATCGGCATCGGCGC
>DASYSN010000166.1:0-7021 GCA_036003305.1 Thermoanaerobaculia bacterium | reverse complement strand
GAGAGCGATGCAGCCGAAACCGGCGTTCAGCTTCCGTTGGTCGTACGATAGGGACGCCATTCGGAGATTGTCCATGAAACGGCTCGCCCTCGCTTTCCTTCTCGTGCTTCTCACGAACGCCGCGGCGGCGGACGTGGTCCGGATCACGGTCGACGACATGATCCATCCGATCAGCGATGAGTACATCGGCCGTGCGATCGACTTCGCGGCCGCGCGTCACGCCGATGCGCTGCTCATCGAGCTGCGGACGCCCGGCGGCCTCGCCGACTCGATGCGCTCGATCGTCGAGAAGATCATCAAGTCGCCGGTGCCGGTGATCGTCTACGTCGCGCCGGCGGGGAGCTACGCCGCGTCGGCCGGCTTCGTCATCCTCGAGTCGGCGGACGTCGCGGCGATGGCTCCAGGCACGAATGCCGGCGCCGCGCATCCCGTCCTCCTCGGCGAAAAGATGGACGACGTGATGAAGACGAAGCTCGAGAACGACGCCGCGGCGTTCATGCGGTCGATCGCGGGCCAGCGCGGGCGCAATGTCGCGGTGGCGGAGAGCGCGGTGCGCGAGTCGAAATCGTTCAGCGAGCGGGAAGCGCTCGCGCAGAAGCTGATCGACGTCATCGCGCCCGACGACGCGTCGCTCATGAAGGCGCTCGACGGCAAGCCGGTGCGGCGCTTCAACGGATCGACGACGGTGCTGCATGTCGCAAAGAAGCCGGTCGTGCCGTTCGACGAGAGTCTGCGCGAGCGGCTCCTCTCATGGATCATGGATCCGAACGTCGCCTTCATCCTCTTCGCCCTCGGCGGCCTCGCGCTCTGGGCGGAGTTCAACCATCCCGGCGCCGTGATCCCTGGAGTCGTCGGCATGATCTCGATTCTTCTGGCCGTCTTTGCGTTGAACCTGCTGCCGACGCGTTTCGCCGCGGTCGCGCTGCTGATCGCTGCATTCGTCCTTTTTGCTCTGGAGGCGAAGTTCGGCACGCACGGCGTCCTCGGCATCGGCGGCATCGTTTGCCTCGTCCTCGGCGGGCTCTTTCTCGTCGACGGACCGATCCCGCAGATGCGCGTTCACCTGCTGACGGCGCTCGCCGTCGGAGTCCCGGTCGGCGTCATCGCGATCTTCCTCGCGACGTTGGTCGTCAAGGCGCGGAAGTTCCACGTGACGACCGGCAGCGAAGGGATGATCGGCGAAGTCGGCGTCGCACGCACGCAACTCGAGCCCGAGGGAAAGGTGTTCGTCCACGGAGAGCTGTGGAACGCCACCGCCCTCGCGCCGATCGCCGCGGGCGCACGAGTACGCGTCGCGCGCGTGGATGGATTGCGCGTGGTGGTCGAGCCGGCGGAGTAGTTACCCCGCGCCTTCGGATTTCTTCTCCCACGGCAGCTCCCAGCGCTCTTCCTCGACGTCGAGCTTCGGGAGCGGGACTGGTTTGCCGAGGCGTTTGAGCTGCGTCATCTCCCAGAGCTTCGCGTACTTCCAGAACGTGTAATAGACGTGCATGCCGACGGAGATGAGGCCGCGGACGCCGTCGAGGAAGCCGAGGTTGAAGACGAAGTCGCGGAGGAACTTGGCGACGGAATGGCTGAAGATGCCCCACGCGCTGGTCGTCTTCCCGTCGATGAACATCTGCGTGGCGCCCCAGTAGGCGTAGCGCGTCATCTTCGCGATCATGTGATCGAACGTCCGGATGTAGAAGTGATCCATCTTGTGATGGAGCGCTCCGGTCTCGCCGTCGACGAGGAGGTCGGCGTGGACGCGCTTGTTCGGATAGCGCGCGTGGCCGCGGTGGAAGAGGCGGGTGACGCGGTCGCGCTGCAGGCCGGAGAAGCGCACCGGCTTGCCCATCATGAAGTTGAGCCGGCCGACCGAGTACGCCCAGTACTTCAGATCGCCGTCGAGCGTGCGGAGGATCTCGTCGCGGAGCTTCGGCGTGACGCGCTCGTCGGCGTCGAGGATGAAGATCCAGTCGTGCTTCGCCCGGTCGATCGCGTAGTTCTTCGTCGACGCGGCGCCGAGGTATTCGCGCTGCTCGAGACGGACGTTGGGATACCGCTCGCGGATCCGCTCGAGCGTGCCGTCGGTCGAGAACGAGTCCATGACGTAGACCTCGTCCGCCCAGTCGACGGAGCGGAGGCAGTCGTCGATGTAGTCGATCTCATTGAGGACATGGATGATTGCCGAGACCGGCACCCGTGGCATTCGGCGGGAGTTTAAACTCTCGGGATGCACACCGTCCTTCTCGCCATCGTCCTGAAGTACACCGTGATCATGGCGGGCCATCCCGCCGGCTCGCAGACCACGTCGATCGACGGCGCCACGCGCACCGTCGATTTCGAGTTCAACGACCGTGGCCGCGGGCCGAAAACGCACACCGTGATGTCGCCCGGCTCGATGACGACGACCGGCGTCGACTACTACAAGGCGAGCATCGACGAGACGTTCGCGAACGGGAAATGGTCGAACGGCGCGGAGAGCGGCTCATCGTCGAACACGAAGGCGGTTTACGCGAGCATGTATGGTCCGCCCGAGGAGAGCGGCGCGTTCGCGCGCGCGTTGCTCGCGGCGCCGGATCACAAGCTGCCGCTGCTTCCGGCGGGCGAAGCGTCGATCAAGAAGCTCGGCGAACTGACGGTCGACGGCAAGAAGATCACCGCTTACGACATCTACGGCTTCGGCTTCACGCCGGCGACGGTGTGGCTCGACGACAAGAACGAGCTGTTCGCCACGGCGTCATCGTGGCTCTCAGTGATCGCGGAAGGGCACGACGCCGTGATCCCGCAACTGGTCAAGGCGCAGGACGAGTGGCACGCCGCGACGACGCGCGCGACGTCGGCGAAGCTCACGCACAAGCCGAAGGGCGGCGGTCTGGTGATCACGAACGCGCGGCTTTTCGATCCGGCGACGCGCAAGCTCACGCCGAACGCGACGATCGTCATCCGCGGCAACAAGGTTGAGTCGATCAGCGGACCTGATGTCCCGTCGTTCGAGCACATCGACGCCGGCAACCGCGTCGTCATCCCCGGCCTGTGGGACATGCACACGCACAACGGCGACGACGACGGGATGCTCAACATCGCGAACGGCGTCACGTCCGTTCGCGACCTCGGCAACGACATCGACACGATCCTGACGCTGAAGAAGGAGTGGGAGAGCGGCGAGGCGGTCGGCCCGCGCGTCGTGCTCGCCGGCATCGTCGACGGTCCCGGACCGTACGCCGGCCCGACGAAGATGCTCGTCTCGAACGAGGACGAAGCGCGCGCCGCGATCGACAAGTACGCGTCGCTCGGATTCGAGCAGCTCAAGATCTACAGCTCCGTGAAGCCCGAGCTCGTCCCGTTCATGGCGAAGCACGCGCACGAGAAGGGGATGCGCGTGAGCGGTCACATTCCGGCCGGGATGATCGCCGAGCAGGCGGTGAAGGACGGCTACGACGAGATCCAGCACGTCAATATGCTGATGCTGAACTTCATGCCCGACGTTAAGGAGACGCAGACGCGGCTCCGGCTCACGGCGCCGGCCGAGCGCGGCGGGTCAATCGACCTGAAGTCGCCGGAGGTGAAGGCGTTCGTCGACCTGCTGAAGGAGCACCACACCGTCGTCGATCCGACGCTCGGCGTGTTCGAGGGGAGCTATGTCGCGCGGAAGGGGACGATGTCTCCGACTTTCGCAGCGGCCGCCGACCGGTTGCCGCCGCAGGTGCGGCGCGGGTTCCTGACGGGCGGACTGCCGGTGCCGGAGGGGAAAGACCAGACGTACCGCGACTCGTTCGCGAACATGGAGCGGCTGGTGAAGCTGCTGTACGACAACGGAATCCCGATCGTCGCCGGCACCGACGGACTGGCGGGCTTCGCGCTCGATCGCGAGCTCGAGCTCTACGTGCAGGCCGGGATTCCCGCTCCCGAGGTGCTGCGCATCGCGACCCTCGGTGCTGCGACCGTCATGCATCGCGCCGACCGCCTCGGCTCCGTCGCGCCGGGCAAGCTCGCGGACCTCGACATCGTCGACGGCGATCCGACGACCAACATCAGCGACGTGCGGAATGTGCGGACGGTGGTGAAGGACGGCAACGTGTTCGACGCGAAGGAAGTCGCGGCCGCGATGGGGATTCACTAGCTTTCCCTTGGAGGGGCGCACGCCTCGTGCGCCCGGTACCCGCGGCGGACGAGGCGTCCGCCGCTCCGGTGTCTCAGAGCGTGTAGTTCTTCTCGAGCAGTACGCGGGCGCGGCGGTCGCGAAGGTTGCGGATCTGCGATTCGATGTCGCGCTCGAAGGGGATCTTGCGGTGCGAGGCGTACACCGGGGCATCGACGGAGATCTTCTTCAGCTCCTGCCCGAAGGTCTCCGGCGATAAGTGCGCGGTCTCGTCGGCCAGCGCCTGCTGGTCATTCGGGAACGACGCCTCGGTGACGATCGCGACGACGTTCTGGATCTTGTTGGTCCGTTTCCAGATCTCGTTGGTCGGACCGGTGTCGCCGGTGAACGTCATCGCCTGGCCATTCATCTCGACGATGATGCCGGCCGCCGGAATCTGGTGGTTGACCGGCACCGCGGTGAGCCCGACGCCGTTGTACGTGATCTTCTTGCCGGGCATCATCGCCCGATACTCCACGGCCGGCTTTCCGGTGATCGGCGACTTGAGGGTGGAGAAGTCGGGCCAGACGAAGCCGTTGAACATGTCGCGCATCAGGAGGTCGAGGACGTCGCGCGCGGCGAAGACGACGAGCGGCGGCGCGTTCTGGCTGAAGCGGTTGTGGATGAGGTGCGGCAGGTCGCGCGTGTGATCGGCGTGTGAATGGCTGATGAAGACGGCCGACACCCGAGCCTGCTGCGCGAACGACAGCTTCGACGTCAGCGTGCCGGCGTCGACCGCGAGCCAGTCATCCAGTAGATAACCGGTCAGGTTGTGTTCCGCGTCCGACGCGCCATACGCGCCGAGGACCTTGAGCCGCATTCCCGTCCTTCACTCTTTTCCGGGTGGAGAGTGGCTAGTATTGTTGCAGCGGGTCAAGAAGTTGTCCAGCGAAGCCGCGCAATGACACCCAGATCGCCCCTCGCACCGTTCCATCCCGCTGCCAGCGAGTGGTTTACCGCTTCGTTCGCCGCGCCGACAAAGGCGCAGGAAATGGGGTGGCCGGCGATCGCAAAGGGTGACTGCACGCTCATTACGGCGCCTACAGGGAGTGGAAAGACTCTAACCGCGTTCCTGTGGGCGCTGAACGGCCTGATGTTTTCGCCGCGTCCGGAGAAGGCGCGCCGCTGCCGCGTCGTCTACATCTCGCCGCTCAAAGCGCTCGCGGTCGACGTCGAACGGAACCTCCGTGCGCCGCTCGCCGGGATCGCGAACGTCGCCACGGCGCGCGGCGATACGTTCGTGATGCCGGAGATCGCGATCCGCACCGGCGACACGCCACAACAGGAGCGCGCCCGCTTCAATCGCGATCCGGCGGACATCCTCATCACGACCCCGGAGTCGTTCTACCTCATGCTCACGTCGAACGCGCGCGAAATGCTGCGCGGCGTAGAAACGATGATCATCGACGAGATTCACGCGCTCGTCCCGAACAAACGGGGCGCGCATCTCGCGCTCTCACTCGAACGCCTCGGCCGGATCTGCGAACGCGAACCGCAGCGGATCGGGCTTTCGGCGACGCAGCGGCCGTTGGAGGAGGTTGCCAGATTCCTCGGAGGTTGCGAGGTTGCGGGGTTACGAGGTTCCGCAACCTCGAAACCTCGCAACCCCGAAACCCGTCTCCACGCCGAATTCGAAGACCATCGCAAACCGAAATTCCGCCCCGTCACCATCATCGACACCGGCGAGAAGAAGACGTTGATCCTCAAAGTCGAAGTTCCTGTCGAGGAGATGGCAAAGCTCCACGAGGTCGGCGAGATCCGGAGTGGGAGCGCGGTCATCGGGCCCACAAAGGCGTCGATCTGGCCTGCGATTCATCCGCGGCTGCTGGAGCTGATCCGGGCGCATCGCTCGACGCTCATCTTCGTCAACTCGCGGCGCCTCGCGGAGCGGCTCGCGGCGGCGCTCAATGAGCTCGCGGGTGAGCTGCTCGTCCAGGCGCACCACGGCTCGATCGCGCGGGCGCAGCGCGTGGAGATCGAAGACAACCTGAAATCGGGACGCCTCCCGGCGCTGATCGCCACGTCGTCGCTGGAGCTCGGGATCGACATGGGGGCGATCGATCTCGTGATCCAGATGGAGGCGCCGCCGTCGATCGCCAGCGGGATGCAGCGAATCGGCCGCGCGTCGCATCAGGTCGGCGCCGCGAGCGAGGGAATCGTCTTTCCGAAGTTCCGCGGCGATCTCGTCGCGTGCGCCGCCGTCACGCGCGCGATGCACGATGGCCGCATCGAGCCGACGCGCTATCCGCGCAACCCTCTCGACGTTCTCGCGCAGCAGATCGTGGCGATGGTGTCGATGGACGACTGGAACGCGGACGAGCTGTTCGCCGCTGTCCGCCAGGCGGCGCCGTTCGCGGAGCTCGCGCGCGGCACGTTCGACGGCGTGCTCGACATGCTGTCGGGCCTCTATCCGTCGGACGAATTCGCGGAGCTGCGTCCCCGCGTCACGTGGGACCGCGCGTCGAATCAGCTCACGGCGCGCGGCGGCGCGAAGCGCGTGGCGATCACGAGCGGCGGCACGATCCCCGACCGCGGGCTCTACGGCGTCTTCCTCCTCGGCGCCGAGAAAGGGGCCGCACGCGTCGGCGAGCTCGATGAGGAGATGGTGTACGAGTCGCGCACTGGCGAGACGTTCACACTCGGCGCGTCGACGTGGCGCATCGAGGAGATCACGCACGATCGCGTCATCGTCAGCCCCGCTCCCGGCGAGATCGGGAAGATGCCGTTCTGGAAGGGCGATCAGGCGGAGCGCACGGTTCCCTTCGGAGTAGAGATCGGCGGTCTGGTGCGCGAGCTGCGCGGAATGAAGCGCGGCGAGGCGGTCAAGACGCTCTCGAAGCGGCACGACCTCGACCGCGTCGCCGCCGAGAACCTGCTGCAGTACCTGGACGATCAGGC
>DASYSN010000165.1:0-1937 GCA_036003305.1 Thermoanaerobaculia bacterium | reverse complement strand
CGGTTGACGCGGACGCCGATCACCATGTCGCTGCCGCTCATCTGCTGCGCCGCCATCATCTTCGGGATGTCGGCCGGGTCGTTCTGCAGGTCGGCGTCGAGGGAGACGACGAACGTCCCGCGCGCCGCGCGCCACGCCGCGTCGAGCGCCGCCGTCTGTCCGCTGTTCTTCACGAACGAGAGGATCCGGAGCATCGGGTACTTCGATTTGAGCTCGCCCAGCACATCGAGCGAGCGGTCGGACGACCCGTCGTCCACCGCCACGACCTCGTAGTTCCACCCCTTCCCGTCCAGCGCCCGTCCGATCTCCTCCATCAGGATCGGCAGGTTCTCCTCCTCGTTGTAAACGGGGAAGACGACGGAGAGATCGGGCTGCGGCATGTTGGTTTGAGAGTCTACCTTCGGTTCGAAATTGAAAATTGAAAATTGAAAATTGAAAAACCTGAAGCGGTCTCGCGTCCGTCTTTCAATTTTCAATTTCCAATTTTCAATTTCGTCTCAAGCCGGATACGGATACCCGGCCGCCAGCGCGTTCTCCAGCGTCTCGTCGTGACCGTAGATGTCTTCGAAGAAGTGGACCTCGCCGTTCTCGCCGGCGCTCGCGGTGCTGTAGATGATCATGATCGGGATCGGCTTCGGGAGATTGATCTGCGTCGGATCGCCGTCCTTCATGTGCGTACGGATCTCCTCGGCGGTCCACTGCGGCTGATCGCGCAGCACCCACTGTGCGAGCGCCACCGGGTCCTCGACGCGGATGCAGCCGTGGCTGAAGTCGCGGCGCGTCTTCGAGAAGAGCTCCTGCGACGGCGTCGAGTGGAGGTAGACGTTGTTCTGGTTCGGAAAGATGAACTTGATGAGACCGAGCGCGTTGTTCGCCCCCGGCTTCTGGCGCACCTGCAGCGCGAACGAGCGGAGCTTGGCGAGCGTGTCGGAATCGACGCGATCGGTGTCGACCGGCTCGCCGTCCGGCGTCACGATCTCGTAGCCGTTGCGCGCGAGATAGCCGGGACTCGCGGCGATCTTCGGCAGCAACTCCTTCGCCTGAATGCTCGGCGGAACGCTCCAGTACGGCCGCAGCACGACGTACTGCATCGCCGCGGCGAACACCGGCGTCTGATGCGAGTACGCCTTCCCGACGACGACGCGCATCGCGAGCTGCGTCTCCCCCTTCTCGTTCCACGCGCGCAGCACGAACTCCGGGATGTTCACGATGATCGGCGGCGTGTCGAACTCCATCGGCGCCCAGCGCCACCGCTCCAGCGCCCACTGGATCTGCTTCACTCGAAAGCTGAGCGGCGTGTTTAGCGCCCGGAACGTCTTGGCGCTGACGACGCCGTCCGGCTGCAGGCCGTGGCGCGACTGGAACCGCTTCACCGCGGTGACAAGCGCGCCGTCGTAGACGAGATGCTTCGGATCGCTCTTCACCGTCGCCGGAAGGTCGCCGACGCGGCGCAGCATCCGCGCAAGCTGTGCGGTCCCCGAGTAGGCCTCGCCCGGTTTGACAGTTTTGTCATCCGGCAACGGCGCCTCGTGCGCCGCATCCGTCGCAAGCTGGCGATACGTGGCGAGCGCCCGCTGCAGCCGCCGGTACTCCTCGTACGGCGGCTCGATCTGCGAGAGCATCACCGCCGGACCGGGCGCGTCCTTGATCTGCGTCAGCAGCTTCGGGAGGTAGTACTTTTTCGACTCGATATCGAGCTCGAAGCGGAGGTTTCGCGGGTTGATGCGCCCGATGTGCAGGTCGGAGATGTAGCGCATCAGCGACGTGCTGACGGCAACGTCGAAGCGCGCGAGCGCGATGTCGTCCGGATGGCCGGTGCTGAGCGCCTGGAGCCGCGCTCCCCAACGCGAGCCGTCGTAGTCGACCGCGTTGACTCCCTTCACGTCGGCCGACTCGAACAGCGCGATCACCGCGAGCGACTGCGGCGTCACTTTGCC
>DASYSN010000164.1:0-5647 GCA_036003305.1 Thermoanaerobaculia bacterium | reverse complement strand
CTCCGCCGTCTGCCCGTATCCGTGGAACCCGACCAGATACCGGGAGGAGCCCCGCCGGACCAGATATCGCCCGTGAGTCGTCGTCTCGATGAGGTGCGTTTCAGCCATCAGTCAGCGCGCTGACTCGTCAACATGTTGACCAGTCAGTAGCGGCGTCATTCTACGTGACAAACCCGTCATTCCGAGCCCCCCTCCTGTCATCCTGAGCCGGCGAAGCGCGGCGAAGGACCCGGTGCTGAAACCCGACGCGCTCCCCACCTACACGTAGCTGGAACGCACGACTCGTTTCAGCACCGGATCCTTCGGTGCGCTACGCGGCTCCGCCGCTCCGCCACCTCAGGATGACAGTCTGGCGGATGCCGGATGCCGTTTATCATTCGCGCCGTGCAATTGACCCTGGTCGTCCCCTGCTACGACGAAGAGCAGCGCCTCGACCTCGAGGCGTTCCGCCGCTTCGACGGAGGCGACGACCGCGTCGGATTCCTCTTCGTCGACGACGGCAGCCGCGACGGCACACGGCGTCTGCTCCAGTCGAACGGCTTCGATGTCGTCGGCCTCGACCGCAACGTCGGCAAGGCGGAGGCGGTGCGGCGCGGGATCGTGGCGGCGATGGAGCGTGGCGCCGAGGTCGTCGGCTTCTGGGACGCCGACCTGGCGACTCCCCTTTCCGAGCTGCCGCTGTTCCTCGACATCATGAAAGAGCGCCCGGCGATCGAGATGGTCTACGGCGCCCGCGTTCGGCTCCTCGGACGCGAGATCAGCCGGCACGAAAGCCGCCACTACTTCGGCCGGATCGGTGCGACTCTGATTTCCAAAACCCTCGGCCTCGCCGTCTACGACACGCAATGCGGCGCGAAGCTGTTCCGCGTCAACGACACGATGCGCGAGGTCTTCGCGAAGCCGTTCCTGTCGCGTTGGATCTTCGACGTCGAGATCATCGCGCGCTTCGTCCGCCTTCGCGGCCGCGACAACGCGGCGCGGACGATCTTCGAACTGCCGCTGCGGGTCTGGAAAGACGTGCAGGGCTCCAAACTCCGCTCGACCGATTTTCTTCGCGCGCTGCGCGATCTGTGGAAAATACGGAGAGCATACAAACGATGAACGACCTCTCGACGCTTGCCGCCGGCCTGACCGGCTCCGAGATCCTCAAGATCGCCGGCCAGATCCGCGAGCTCTGCGCCACCGGCCGCGAAGTCTGCAACCTCACCGTCGGCGACTTCTCCCCGAAAGAGTTCCGCATTCCGGAGCAGCTCGAGCGCGGCATCATCGACTGCCTCCACGCCGGCGAGACGAACTACCCGCCGTCCGACGGCACCATGGAGCTCCGACGCGCCGTCGCGAAGCTCTACAAGGACGAGTTCGGACTCGACTACGGAGTCCAGTCCGTGCTGATCGCCGGCGGCGCGCGTCCGATCATCTATGCGGCGTATGCGGCGACGGTCGATCGCGGAGACAAGGTCGTCTACCCGATCCCGTCATGGAACAACAACCACTACACCTACCTGATGGGCGCCGTCCCGGTGGAGATCGCCGTCGGCCCGGAAACGAACTTCCTGCCGACCGCCGAGATGCTGCGGCCTCACATCGGCGACGCGCGGCTCATCGCGATCTGCACGCCGCTGAATCCGACCGGCACCGTGATGTCGCGCGACGAGGTCGAGCGGATCGCGCGCCTCGTCGTCGACGAGAACGAGCGCCGCCGCGCCGCCGGGAAGCGCGCCCTCTATCTGATGTGGGATCAGGTCTACTGGATGCTGACGTTCGGCGACTCGCACCACTACCCGCCGCCGCAGCTCGTCCCCGAGGTGATGCCGTACACCATCTTCGTCGACGGCATCTCGAAAGGGTTCGCCGCCACCGGCGTGCGCGTCGGCTGGACCGTCGCACCGCCGCCGATCGCCGCCGCGATGCGCGACATCATCGGTCACGTCGGCGCCTGGGCGCCGCGCGCCGAGCAGCTCGCGACTGCACAGGTCCTTGGGCAGTGGGACGCCGTGCGCGAGTACCACGACCACATGATTCGCGAGCTGCAACTGCGCCTCGATCTGCTCCACGACGGAATCGAAGCGATGCGCGACAAAGACGGCCTCCCCGTCCGCGCGATCCCGCCGCAAGGCGCCATCTACCTCTCCGTGCAGTTCGACCTGATAGGCCGCGGCTTCAAGACCAACGAAGAGATCCGCCGGTTCCTCCTCGACCGCGCCGGCTTCGCCGTCGTCCCCTTCCAGGCATTCGGCCTCAAGACGGACACCGGATGGTTCCGCTTGTCGGCGGGCGCCGTCTCGCCCGCGGACATCGAGCATGGTCTCGCCCGGGTTCGAGAAGCACTGCTGTCGTTGCGATGAAACGCGTCGCACTTGCGGCGATCCTGCTGTTCGCCTGTACGCCTGGGGAGCATCGCATCGCCACAGCTCCGCCGCCGCGCGTCATCCTCCTCGGCCTCGACGGCGCCGACTGGCAGCTCCTCGACAAATATTGCGCCGACGGCACCATGCCGAACCTCGCGGCGCTCGTGCGAGCCGGCGACAAGCGCGTGCTCCTGACGCAGCATCCGCCGCTCTCGCCGCTCGTCTGGACCACCATGATGACCGGCGTCTCGCCGCTGGAGCACCGCATCCTCGACTTCACGCGGTTCAACCCCGTAACGCGCATGCGCGAGCCGATCACGAGCGACGAGCGCGCGGTCCCCGCGATCTGGAGCATGGCAAGCGCGAAGGGGAAGAAAGTTGGCGTCTTCGGGATGTGGGCCACCGATCCGCCGGAGAGCGTCAACGGCACCATCGTCAGCGACCGCATGATCCACGCGCAGTGCTCCGGTATCGCCGACGTTTGGACGCGCACCGACTGCGAGACCGGAGTCACGCTTCGCACATCGAAAGAGTGGATCGCGAAGAATCAGCCGGACCTCGCGATCGTCTACTTCGAGGGCACCGACATCGCCGGCCACCTCTTCGCGCCGAGCGGCGGCAATCCCGCCTACTTCAACCGCGTCGACAACCAGATCATCGGCGGCTATCGCGATCTCGCGATGCGGCTCGGCGCGACCCTGATCATCGTCTCCGACCACGGCTTCGACTGGAACACGAAGCGACCGGCCGAATCGAGCACCGCCGTCGCCACCGCCGCGAAATGGCACCGCGACGAAGGGATCTTCCTTCGCTGGTCGCCGCACCGCCAGCTTCTTCCGCAACTCACGTCGACCACCCTCCGCGTCGACCAACTCTGCCCCATGCTCCTCGACCTGCTCCACCTCCCGCACGACATCCGCGAATACCGCCGCGCCTGGCGAAAACCCAGTGTGGCGCCGGCGCCCTCGCCGGCGCGGTCCGAAGACGTCAAGAAACTCACCGCCCTCGGCTACATCGGCTCCAACGAACCGGCGCAAGGCCCGGGCGGCACTACCCGCACCTCCGGCTCCTTCAACAACGAAGGCGTCATCCTTCGCGAACAGCACCGCGACGACGAAGCGCTCGCCGCATTCGAAAATGCGCTCCGCGTCGACCCGAAGAGCGCCTCCGCGATGTGGAACCTGAGCGACCTCCTCCACCACCTCAATCGCGATCTCCCCCGCGCCGACGCTCTCCTCGACGCCGCAATCGAGCTCGATCCGAACGAGCCACGCTGGCTCCTCGCCCGCGGCCGCTACGCGCTCGAACGCCACGACTGCAACGCCGCGCGCAACGACTTCACCAAAGCGATCCCGCTCCAGCCCGACAACGCCCTCCTCTACGCCTCCCTCGGCGCCGCCGAAGGCTGCCTCGGCCACGAAGCCGCCGCGCGCGACGCCTTCCGCCACTCCATCGCCCTCGACCCCAACCAACCCGAGATCGCGCGACTGCTGCGGTGATCACGCGGCGCTCTGGCGTCTGTCATCCTGAGGTGGCGGAGCGGCATAGCCGCGTAGCGCACCGAAGGATCCGGTGCTGAAACGAGTCATGCGTTCCAGCTACCCGTAGCTAGGACGCCCTTCTAGTTTCAGCACCGGATCCTTCTTCGTCCTCCGCTTCGCTGCGGCGACTCAGGATGACAGAGTGTTCGCGTTATAGTGCCCGCCAACTCGTCCCAAAATCGCAGTCAAGGAGCGCTCATATTGTCCTCTCTCCGGCGCCTCTCAGTCGCCATCGGCTTACTCTTCATCGGCACCACTCTTTTTGCCCAGACCGTCGGCTCGATCAGCGGAACCGTCCGCGATTCCAACGGCGGCGGTCTTCCCGGCGTTACCGTCGAAGCGAAGAGCAGCGCGGCACAAGGCACCCACACGGCAGTCAGCGATCAGAACGGCATCTACCGTCTGCCGCTCCTTCCGCCCGGCACGTACAACCTCACCTTCGCACTCTCCGGCTTCGCCAGACTCGCGCGGACGCGCGTCGCCGTCGCCCTCGGGCGCGACACGTCGATCGACGTCACGATGCGAATCGCACAGACAGAGGAGCTGACGGTTTCCGCCGAAGCGCCGGTACTCGATACCGGCTCGACCACGTCCGGCGAAACCCTCGGCCAGCGCGCCATCGAGTCGCTGCCGACCGGCCGCAACTACTCGACCATCGCTCAAGTCACGCCGGGCGTCTCGTCCGACGCCAATCCGGGCGCCGGCAACGTCACCGGCGTCTACGGATCGACCATCAGCGTCTACGGCTCCTCCGGCGCCGAGAACGCGTTCTTCATCGACGGCGTCAACACCACCAACGCCGAATACGGCTTCCAGGGCAAAGAGCTCAACTTCGAATTCATCCAGGAAGTCGACGTCAAGACCGGCGGCTACGAGGCCGAGTTCGGCCGCTCCACCGGCGGCATCATCAACGTCATCACGAAATCCGGCGGCAACGGCTTCCACGGCGACGTCTTCGGCTACCACTTCAACGACTCGCTGCAGGCGAATTCCAAGAACGTCGTCTCCACCGCGGGCACCGTCGCCGGCTTCACGAACCAGGACTTCGGCGCGGACCTCGGCGGCTACATCCTCAAGGACAAGCTGTGGTTCTTCGGCGCGTTCGACCGCGTCTCGAACAGCGTCGACGCCGGACTCACCGACGGTCCCGCGGCGGGAACGACCGCCACGTCGAAGAGCCGCCGCAACCTCGGGTCGGCGAAGCTGACCTACAACGTCGCGCCGAACCAGTCGATCTTCGCCACCTGGCTGCAGGACCCCCGCGTCGACACCGGCGCCATCAACGACGCGAACCATACCCTCAACGGCGATCCCGTCACCTACCTCGGACGGCAGGACTTCGGCGGCCGCGACTACGCGCTGCGCTACGACGGCAACTTCAAGTCGGCATGGATCGCGACCGCACAGATCGCGCGCCACCGTGAGAAGAACTCCGTCGGTCCCGCGTCGTCGTCCGGCGACATCATCCAATACCGCGACGCCTCGAACGACTACTTCCAGACCGGCGGCTTCGGCCTCATCCAGAACAAATCGTTCGACCGGAAGTTCTACGGCACGTCGCTCGAGCGCTACTTCGGGCGGCACGACATCAAGGGCGGCTTCGAGTACGAGAACGAATCCGCCGACGTCATCAAGCGGATGTCGGGCGGCCAGCAGGTCGACGTCTTCGCGAACCCGGTCAACGCGACGAAGCCGATCTACCGCCACTTCTACTGGACCACGCCGAACGCCATCGTCATCAACGCGCCGGTCTCCGAG
>DASYSN010000163.1:0-3363 GCA_036003305.1 Thermoanaerobaculia bacterium | reverse complement strand
CCAGGTGAAGGCGGTGCCGGTGGCGCCGGTCGCTCCTCCTGTTCCCGTCGTCGAGCAGTCGCTCGTCAGCAAAATCGCGACGGATGCCGCGGCGATGTTCGTCCCGCGCGTCATCGGACAGGCGTTGGGACTCGTACGCATCGGCGGTGGGAGAGGGTTCTGGCTCTTCGCCGATCTCGACACGATCGTCTTCGATCTCGTCGTGTTTTTAGCGCTGTTTCTCTGCGTGCGCGGGATCGTGAGGCGCGAGCGGCGCGTGACGCCGCTGTTCGTTCTCGTGCTGCTGGTCTTCGCCGGACTGACGGGACCGATGATCTACACCGTGACGAATTTCGGGACGCTGTTCCGGCTGCGCGAGATGGTCTACGTGCTCGCCGCGTTGTTGCCGCTCACGCTGGATCTTCGTACACCCGCACCCGCGCCAGACGAATCCCGGTGAGCGCCAGCACGAGCGTGAAGAGCCCGATCGCGCCGAGGCTGAGGACGAGCGGCGCCTTGCGAACGAGAATCGCGATCAGCCCCGCCGCGGCCGCGAAGCAGTAGAGCATCCGGACGGCGTGGCGCTCCGACAGGCCGAGGGCCACGAGCCGGTGCGACGTGTGATCGCGTCCACCCTGCGACGCCGCGCGACCAGCGAGCTTGCGCATCACCGTGACGAACGTCGTGTCGAAGATCGGAACGACGAGCACCAGCACCGGAACGGTCAGGACCGCGATGACGCTCCGCGACCGGCCGCCGCCGGTGCGTGTCGCCAGCACCATCGACGCGAGAAAGAAGCCGATGAACATCGATCCGCAATCGCCCATGAAGATCGACGCGGGATGGCGGTTGTAGACGAGGAAGCCGCCGAGCGCTCCCGCGAGCGCGATCAACATCAATGCGGCGCTGGGCTGCTGGTTCTGGAGAAAGTTCAGGGCGAGGAAGATCGCCGCGATCGCCGAAACACCCGCCGCCAGCCCGTCCATGTTGTCGAGCATGTTCACGGCGTTGGTGATGCCGACGAGCCAGAAGAGCGTGATGAAAAGGTTGAGCGTCGTATACGGCGTCCACGGCAGCACCAGGCCGAAACCGACGACGAGCGCCGCGCCGAGGAGCTGTCCGATCAGCTTCTGGTATGGCTTGATATGCAGGAAGTCGTCGATCAGGCCGATGACGAAAAGACCGGCGCTGCCGGCGATCACGACCGCGTACTCGCGGCGCAGCGGAACGAAGATCGCCACCGCGGCGAGCGCGGCGACCGTGAACGCGATGCCGCCGAGCATCGGCGTCGGCCTCGAGTGCCACCGGTCGTTTTTCGCTTTCGCGACCGCGCCGGTGCGCTGCGCGAGACGCGCCGCGAGCGGCGTGAGCAGAAGCGCGAGGACGAACGATGTGCCGCCTGCGAACGCCGCCGAACGGATGAAGGACGCGGTGAAGCTCATCCCGCGACGGCTGGCAGGGCCGACCGGAGGTCGACCGCGTTGCGTCGTGCGTGAGCTTTCCGCTCGGCGATCACGGAGCGGAGGATGTCGTCGAGCGAAGTTCGTGGCGTGAAGCCGATGACCCGCGCGGCCTTGGAGGTGTCGGGCACGCGTCGCGGCATGTCCTCGAATCCCTGCTCGTATGCCTCGTCATAAGGGACGTGGACGATCTTCGACGACGATCCCGTCAGCGCCAGAACTCGTTCGGCGAGATGGTTGATCGACACTTCCTCGGTCGTCCCGATGTTGAAGATCTCGCCGGGCGTCTCTGCGTGATCCATCAGCAGGAGCACCGACTTCACCGCGTCGCCCACGTAACCGAAGCAGCGTGTTTGATGGCCGTCGCCGTAGATGGTGAGCGGTTCACCGGCGACCGCCTGATCGACGAGCCGCGGCACGACCATCCCGTAGCGTCCTACCTGCCGCGGTCCGACGGTATTGAAGAAGCGGACGATGATCGCCGGCAGCTCTTTCTCGCGGTGGTACGCGAGCGCCAGGAATTCGTCGATCGCTTTCGAACAGGCGTAGCTCCAGCGGCTCTTCGTCGTCGCGCCCATGACCAGGTTGCCGTCCTCGCGGAATGGAACGCGGTCGCTGAGGCCGTACACCTCCGAGGTCGACGCGATGAGCACGCGCTTTCGCTCGCGAGCCGCGGCCGCGAGCACCGCCTCGGTTCCACGGATGTTCGTCTCGATTGTTGCGACCGGCCGTTCGATGATCAGCTTCACTCCGACCGCCGCGGCGAGATGGAAGATCACATCGCAGCGGCCGGCGAGGTCGCCGAGCAACTCGGTGTTCTCGACCGAGCCGACGATGAAGTGAAAGCGCGGGTCGTCCGCGAGATGCGCGAGGTTTTCCCGGCGCCCGGTGGAAAGGTCGTCGAGGACGAAGACCTGGTCGCCCCTTGTGATGCAAGCGTCAGCGAGGTGTGAGCCGATGAATCCAGCGCCGCCAGTGATGAGGACTCTCATGAGAGGATCTCGGAGTAGAGCGACAGTATATCGGCCACGAGGCGTTCTTTCGAGTGCCTTTTTTCTATATATGCAAAGCCGCGCTCGCTTAGTTTGCGTCTTAGTGTTGCATCATCCAGCAGGAAGGCGAGGCCGGAGGCGAATCCCGCGTCATCATCCGTCGCCGCGGTGATGCCGCGCTCGCGGATCTCGAAGCCGTCCTTCCGTTCCACGACCTCGCCGAGGAGGTCGACCACGCCGCCGACCGCGGTGCTGATGACCGGCTTTCCGCACACCATCGCTTCGATGAGGGCGAGCGGCGTCCCTTCGTTCCGCGACGTCAGCGCCACGATGTCGAGCGAGTTGTAGACGTCGCGCGCCTCGAGCGTTCCGGCGAATTCGACGTTGCCGGCGCGCCGCTCCAGCGCCGCGCGATCGGCGCCGTCGCCATATACGACGAATCGCGCTCGCCCGCGAAGGCGCTCCGCGACGCGCAGGAACATGTCGTGATTCTTGATCGGCGCAATGCGCCCGACGATGCCGACGACCAATTCGTCCCCCGTGTGGCGCGGGCTTTCCAGCCCGCGTACGTCCTCAAAATCAATTCCCAACGGCACGATCCGGAACTGTTCCGCCGATCCGACATGGAACTCGTCGCGGATCTCATGCAGTTGCTGCTCGCTGAGCACGACGATACGGTCGGTATTGAAACGCGCGAGCATCCGCTCGATCGCGAGGAAGAAGCGCGTCTTCCACCTGCTGTAATAGCTGTGGAAGACGTGCCCGTGGAACGTGTGAACGAACTTCGCGCGCCGGTAGAAGAGGCCCGCGATCCGGCCGGCGGCGCCTGCCTTCGCCGTGTGCGTGTGGACGACGTCCGGCCGGAACTCGCGCATCAGGCGCCACAGCCGCCAGATCGTGATCGCGTCGGCCGGCGACAACTCGCGGCTCAT
>DASYSN010000162.1:0-2496 GCA_036003305.1 Thermoanaerobaculia bacterium | reverse complement strand
GATGCAGGTGAAGAACCAGCAGCAGTACGCCGCCGCCTGGAAAGAGATCGAGACGACGCGCAAGCACGTCAAGGAGCTCGAGGACTCGGTGCTGAAGTCGATGAACGAGAGCGACGCGATCCAGTCGCAGCTCGACGAGCGCCGCACCGGTTTCGATCCGCTCAAGGCGCGCCACGACGAGGAGTACGCGGCGTGGCAGTCGTCCCTCGGCGACCTCCGCGCGGAGATGGAACAGCTCAAGGCGAAGCAGCAGCAGATCGAGGCGCAGATCCCGGAGCGCCTCCGCCGCCAGTTCTGGCAGGTGGCCAAGCAGCGAAACAACGTGGCGGTGGCGCGCGTCGACAACGACAGTTGCAGCGCCTGCCGCACGCGCGTGCGCGCCATGGTCGCGCAGCAGCTCAAACGCGGCGAGACCGTGCAGTGCGAAGGATGTTCTCGCATTCTCTTCATGGAGCGGCCGGCATCCTGAAGGCGATCGCCTACGTCGACGGCGCCGCGCGCGGCAACCCCGGTCCTGCGGGCTACGGCGTCTTTCTGCGGATGGAGCACGGCGAGATCATCGAGGTCGCCGGCTACCTCGGCAGGACCACGAACAACGTCGCCGAGTATTCGGGCCTGCTGGAGGCGCTGGCGGTTGCGAGCGCCGAAGGGGCGACGGAGCTGGAGGTGGTGTCGGACTCGCTGCTGTTGGTGAAACAGATGAACGGCGAGTACCGCGTGAAGCACCCGAACCTCGTTCCGCTCTACCAGCGCGCAAAGACGCTGGTGCGCTCGTTCCGGCGCTTCTCGATCCGTCACACGCTGCGCGCCGGCAACAAGGAAGCCGACCGGCTGGCGAACATCGCCGTCGATCGCGCCGACGGCCGGTGGGAAAATCGACGCCGTGCTGACGCCTGACGAGATCCGGGCGAACCTCGACGCCGTGAATGCGCGCATTGACGCGGCGTGCAAGAAAGCGGGTCGCCGGCGCGAAGAGGTCACTCTCGTCTCCGTTTCGAAGACCTTCCCGGCCGAAGCGGTGACGAACGCCATCGCAGCCGGAGCCACGCACATCGGCGAGAACAAGGTGCAGGAGGCGCGGGAGAAGAAGCCGCTCATTCAAGGCAGCGCGCGGTGGCACCTCATCGGCCACCTGCAGTCGAACAAAGCGAAGGATGCGGTGCGCGTGTTCGACGTCATCGAGACCGTCGACTCGGTCGAGCTGGCGGAGAAGATCGCGAAGGCGGCGACGGCGATCGGAAAGCGACAGGAGATCCTGCTGCAGGTGAACGTCGGCCGCGAGGAGCAGAAGAGCGGCGCGGATCCGAATGACGTTCCGGCGCTTGCGCGCGACGTGGCGGCCATCGACGGCGTCTCGCTACGCGGCTTGATGGCCATTCCGCCGTTCGACCACGACCCGCGAGCGCACTTCCGTACGATGCGCGAGCTGCAGCAGCGCACCGGAGTTGCAGAGCTGTCGATGGGGATGAGCGAAGACTTCGAGATCGCGATCGAGGAAGGATCGACGATCGTCCGCGTGGGACGCGCGATCTTCGGAGCGCGCGGATGAGATTCGTCCTCCCGTTCGTCGAAGTCCTGCTGATGATCCTTCAGATCCTGGAGTGGACGGTCTTCGTCTGGGTCATCATTTCGTGGATCCTCTTTTTCGCGTCGCAGTCGTCGATGCGCTGGCGCTATCGCGGGTTCTACAACGTCCTGAACCAGCTCAACGACATCTTCTCGCGCATCACGCATCCGTTCCTGCGACCGTTCCGGCGCTTCCTCCGCCGCTTCGACACGGCGGGGATCGACTGGTCGCCGCTGCTGCTCCTCCTCGTGATCTACCTCATTCGCCGCCTCCTCATCGCCGCTATACTGACGCCGATGTAGGTGTGATGGGAGGGCGTCGATGCAGAACCTCACTCCGCTGGAGATCCAGAAGCAGGTCTTCGCGCGTGCGTTGAAGGGGTACAACCCGGATGAGGTGCGCGGTTATCTCAGTCTGGTTGCCGAAGAGATCGAGCGGCTGGTCAAGGACGTCGACCGCCTCTCGCGCGAGAACGCCATGCTCCGCGACGAGCTGGACGACCACTCGCAACGCGAGCGCATCCTCAAGGACACGCTCCTCTCGGCGCAGAAGGTGTCGGAGGATGTCAAAAGCAACGCCCGCAAAGAGGCGGAGCTGATCGTCAAGGACGCCGAGCTGCTCAGCGAGCGCGTGATCGCGCAGGCGATGCAGCGCGTCTCGGAGATCGAGCGCACGATTCAGGACCTCAAGGTCGAGCGTGCCGCCGTCCGTGTCCGCCTCCAGGGAACCCTCGACACCGTCCAGCACCTCATCGCGCTCGACGCCGAGCAGGAAGCGACCGAGCAGCCGATCACGAGCGTGTTCCGAAAGCGGATGGAGAGTGCCTAGAGTTGAGGGCTTAGTGCTTAGAGCTTAGTGCTTAGGATGAGCCAGCCACTAAGCACTAATCACTACGCACTAAGCACTAAGCACTGTGCCTGATGCTTCTC